>NZ_NHBI01000026.1:0-32360 GCF_002167505.1 Sulfitobacter sp. TMED3
AGCCGCGTCGACTGGCCCAGAATGGCCGCATCATTCGACCCGTCCGCCCCGATGATCATCTGCGTCGACTGCCCCGCAGGCGCAAACCGCGGCGGGCGCTTGCCGGTGTGGGATGTGTCTTTCGACACCTCTTTACGCAGCCGGAAATCGGCCATCGCTTTGCGGATCTGATCGGGCTTCTTTTCGGGCGCATATTGCTGAACGGCGGCATCGGTGGGCAGCTCGACGTTGATCGACAGCCGGTCTGCCAGCAGCCCTGCTTCGGCAATCAACTCTGGCGCGGCGTCGGGGATGGTTTTCAGGTGAATATAGCCGCGAAAATTCTCTTCGTGGCGTAGCTTGCGCGCGATCTGTACCATGTCCGACATCGTCGCATCGGGCGACTTGATGACGCCCGAGGATAGGAACAGCCCTTCGATATAATTGCGGCGATAGAATTCGATGGTCAGCTTCACCACTTCATCGACACTGAACCGCGCCCTAGTGACGTTGGACGAGGCACGGTTGATGCAATAGCTGCAATCATAGATGCAGAAATTCGTCATCAGGATTTTCAGAAGCGAAATACAGCGCCCGTCCGGCGCATAGGCATGACAGATGCCCGACCCCTCGTTCGACCCGACGCCCTTGCCATCGCGCGAGTCGCGTTTCGTCGACCCCGAAGAGGCGCAGGACGCGTCATATTTCGCCGCGTCGCTCAGGATTGCCAGTTTTTGCTCTACAGATTGCTTAGCCATATGTTCACTATATGTTCACATACGGCCGATGTCACGGGGGCAAAGCATCCCTGCCCTGCGCCGCAGTGTCGCGGCGCGCGGGTTTTTGCCTGCGGGGTTTCCTGTCTGCGCTTACTCGGTCTCTAGGCTTGGGTAGACGCGGCGCAGCGTCTCGATCAGCTTCTGGCTGCTCACGGGTTTTTTCACCACACGGTCATCCGGCCCGAGAAAGCTGATCTGGTCGGCGTCATATGCGGTGATGAACACAAAAGGGATACCCCGTTCGCGCAGGATATCCGCCACGGGTTTCGATGTCTTGTTGCGTCCAAGGTTCACGTCAAGAAAGGCGATATCAATATCGCCGTCGCGCGCTTTTTCCTTGGCGTCTTCCAGATGGATACTGGGGCCGACGACGTTAAAGCCGATGTCTTCCAGCAGGTCGGACATCTCGAATGCGACCACGACCTCATCTTCGACGATGAAAATATTCTGAGGTTGATTTGTCATTCTACTGCCTGCTCTTCCGTCTGTTGCGGCATCTTCAAATGCCATTCATATCCATNTGGCCCGAAAACCGTATCGATTTTCCCGCCCGTTTCCGCCTCGAGGGCACGCCCTGTGATGAAGCTACCAAAACCTGTCTCGCTGGGTTTCTCGGCGGCAGGGCCGCCCTTTTCCACCCAGTGGAGTTCAAGGGGGGAACCCTCGGCGGTACTTCCTTGTTCCCAAGATAAGTTCACAACACCGTCAGGAACCGACAGGGCGCCGTATTTCATCGCGTTTGTTGCCAGTTCGTAAAATGCCATCGACAAGGACAGCGCCTGGCGCGATGGCACCTCTACCTCCGGCCCCGTCAACGTGATCCGACCGCCGCCTATAGGGTCGAGCACATCGGCAGCCACGGCACCAATCGCAGCACGGTCCCAAGTGGTGCCCACCAGTTTGGAGTGGGCCGTCGCATAGGCGTTAAGCCGTTGGTCAATCGTTTCACGGATACCGCGTTGAATGCTCATCTTGCGCAGCGACTGGCTGACGATGGATTTCACCACGCTAAATGCGTTCTTCACACGGTGGTTCAACTCGGCAATCAGGATGTTCTGCGCCTCGCGCAAGCGGCGCTCTTCGTCGATATCAATCAGGGCGACGGTCGCCCCGATCCGCTCCCCCTCCCCGTCGAGCACTGGCTCGCCGATGATCCGCATCCAAAAACGGGTGCCGTCGCCGCGCTGATAATCCACGTCGATCTCGACATGGTCCTCGCGGTTCTGGATCACCCGCGCCAAAGGGTACTCGTGGCTTTGTACACGGGACCCATCAGCGTGGTACGATACCCATTCGCCATAGGCGTTCACGTCGTCCGAATGCAACACAGGATGGCGCACCATCTTTTCGACGTGGCTGTTGCCGTAGATAATCTTGCCTTCGGCATCGGCCATGACGACCCCGACGGGCACCGTCTCCATCATCGCTTCAAGGAAGTTCAAGCGATGCGACGCCCGCTGCGCCTGTTTCTTCGGCGCATCCGCGTCAACATTCTTTGCCGCCAGCTCCTCTTGCACATGCAAAAGCTCTGTCGCCATCTTATCGGTGGGCTGTGTCGGCATGGTTTGTCCTGGGTGATTGGTGCGGTGTGTCGGTTGACATAGACCGTCAGACGCTGGTGTCTAGGTGTAGTGTCACATTTACGTCATTCTGTCGAAGCTCATACGTCAACCGATATATATGTCAGCGCGCTGGCGTGGTCCCGCCCCTACCGCATACGCTCCTGCGCGACGTGTGGCAGGATATAGCTTTGACCGGCTGCGGCGGGCGTATTGACGGTCAGGGTGCAGCCATAGGCTTGGGACAGGATGGCGTTTTGCATCACGTCGGCGGGCGCGCCGTGCTTCAGGATCTGGCCGTCTTTGATCATCGCCATGTGATCAGCGAACATGGCCGACAGGTTCAGATCATGCATGACCGCGACCACGCCGCCGCCGCGATTGGCGAAATCTTTGAGAAGCCGCATCACCATAAGCTGATGGCCGATATCCAGACTGGCAACAGGTTCGTCCAGCAGCAACCAACGGGGTAAGCCGTTCTGCACCGGATGCCAAACCTGACAGAGCACGCGCGCCAGCTGCGTGCGTTGCTGCTCTCCGCCGGAAAGCTCTTGATAAAGCTTGTCTGCGTAGCCCTCTAGCCCGACGGCATGCAGGGCGCGGGCGGGGATATCGTCGCGGTGTCCCGATATGCCGCGTCGTAGCCCCATGCGCACGACCTCGGCCACGGTAAAGCGGAACGCAAGCGTGGCTGACTGCGGCAGCACCGCGCGCATGGCGGCAAGTTCCCACGGGTGCAGATCGGCGACGTTTTCGCCATTCAGCAGAATGCGGCCGGTGAAGTCGACCTCGGCCGTGATCGCCTTGAGCAACGTTGATTTGCCCGACCCGTTGGGCCCGACAATCGCCGTAAGCGCGCCGGCAGGGGCGGTGAAGCTGACCCCGTGCAGAATCTCCTTCTTGCCGATACGGGCTACAATATCGCAGGCGCGCAGCATCACAGGTCCACCAACCCACGGCGCCGCAGTAGGATCCAGAAAAACACCGGTGCGCCCAGAATGGCGGTGATCAACCCGATGGGCAGTTCCGCCGGCGCAATAATCACGCGGCTGATGATGTCGGCGGTCAGCAACAGCGTGGCTCCCAGCAGTGCAGCGTTCACCAGCAGGGGTTCGTGATCCGGCCCCGTGGCAAGACGCAACAGATGGGGCACGACGATCCCGACAAAACCGATCCCGCCGGACATAGCGACCGCGGCACCGGTGGCGGCGGCGACCGTGAGGATGGCGGTATGCTTTACCCGCTGCACCGGCACCCCCATATGCGCGGCGGTTGCCTCCCCGAAAGCGAGTGCGTTCAGCCCGCCGCCCAAGCGCATAGCCACACCCGTCGCCAGAAGGATCAGCGGCCCCGCGATGGCGACCTTGGTCCATGTGGCACCGGCAAGCGAGCCGAGCCCCCAGAACGTCAGATCGCGCAACTGCGTGTCATCGGCGAAATAGATCAACAGCCCGCCCAAGGCCCCTGTCAGCGCACCCAAGGCAATGCCCGCCAGCAGCATCGTCGCGACAGAGGTGCGCCCGCGCCGCGTCGATACGCGATACAGCAGCAAGGTTGCCGCCCATCCGCCCAGAAAGGCCGCCAGCGGGATCAGCCAAAAGCCCGCCACGGTGAGCACAGCCGCCGGCAACAGCCCGCCCAGAACGATTGCCACGATCGCGCCCAATCCGGCACCCGCACTNACCCCAAGCAGNCCCGGNTCCGCGAGCGGGTTGCGAAACAGCCCCTGCATCACCGCGCCTGACACAGCCAGCGCGGCCCCGACACAGATGCCCATGATCAGCCGCGGCAAACGGATATCCCAAAGCACTACCCGTTCAAGCTGCGTCAGCGGCGCACCGGTCACGATCTTGGCCAGGGCATGCCACAGCGATGTGCCCGACGCCCCGATCGCAAGGCTGCTGATGGCGGCGACTGCCAGAACAGCCGCCAGCCATAGATGCGACTTGCGCGCGGCACGACGGCGGTCGCGGGGCGGGGCGAAATCTGCAAGTGCTGTCATCGGATCAGTCGGCGTAAAGCGCGGCGTGCAGATCGGCGACCGCATCTGCCGTGCGCGGCCCGAACCCCAGCAGATAAAGCCCGTCCATCCGCACCACCGATCGGCTGTTCGCCGCAGGGGTGACGGATATGGCAGGCATCGCGAAAAGCTCTGCCTCGGTGCTGTTGTGATCGCCTTCACGCGCCATCATCACCAGCACATCGGGGGCTGCGGCCAGCACGGCTTCGTCCGTGATGGGTTTGTAGCCCGCAAACCCCGTGACCGCATTCACCGCGCCAGCCAGATCTATCATCGACGCGGCTGCCGTATCCGTGCCCGACGCCATGATCCGCCCGCCTTGGGTGCTGAGGATGAACATCACGCGNTTGCGCTCTGCCGCGGGCCGGTCTTGCGTCGCNCGGGANACNNCTGCCAGCTTTTGNTGCACTTCAGCANCCAGCGCTTCGGCCTGCGGCNCTTTCCCAAGNGCCTGCCCGACGGCGNGTATCTTGGCGCTGACCCCTTCGGCGGTATAGTCGTCAGGGACGNTGACAAAGGGGATATCCGCCTGCGCTAGCACCTCGATTGTTTCGGGCGGTCCGGCACCTTCCTCGGCGATGATCAGCTTGGGGCCTGTGGCCAGCACCCCTTCGGGCGAGAGCGCGCGCATATAGCCCACGTCCGGCAAGGCAGCGGNTTCAGGCGGATAGCTAGAGGTCGTATCCCGCGCAACCAGCTGGTCCTGCGCGCCGAGGGCAAANACGATCTCTGTCACCGCGCCGCCGATGGANACGACGCCCCCTGTGGGTTCCTGTGCCGTGGCGGGCAGTGCTGTAATCAGGCCAAGCGCCGCGACGCTGATAGCGGTCGTGAAAGCGCGGATCATGCGGGCACCTCGACGTTCAGGCTCTCCAGCCCCGCGACAAGCTTGCCCCATGCGGGACGACAATCGCGCCCTTCCTTGCCGACGCCAAAGACCTGAAGGATAAGCCCCCCGTCCTTGTTGAAGGCCTCGACCGAAACAGCGGGGCCGCGTTGNGTGGGCTTGTCGACGGCCCAGACCTCGGCGATGTGATCAAGCCGCAGATGCAGGTTAAAGCGGGGGTCCAGCACATTCTGCCACGGACCCATGGATTTCAGCGTGGTGATNGGGCCCGAATGNATCTGGATACACCCGCGATTGCCGGNAAAGACCATGATCTCAAGCTCTTGCGCGACCACCTGATGCAGCATGGCATCGACAGCAGAAGGCTGCAAAGCGCGTGCAAAGGGNTCGCCCGCGATGCGGTAGGCCCCTAAGCGGTTCATCTTGAGCTTGGAGGTCAGGCGCAAGAACTGATGCGTGTCGGTCAGCCGCGCCCATTCCTTTNGCAGGATGTCCAGCTTCGACAGATCAGATTTCGGCACCTCGTCAGGGTCGCGCGGNACCACGTCAAGGGTGGGGGATTGGTCTTCCAGCGTCAGCCCCGCTTTGGCGCGATCAAAGGCCGCCACNTCGGACCCNTCGCGCAGAAANATCTTATGTACNGCATCCCCCGCCGCATCGAACACCTGCAGGCTGCGGCGCGTACCGGCGTCCGTCTGCTTCTCTACGGCAAAGGCATGATGCCACCGGCTGGGAAAGAGNCGCAGGTCGATGTCATCGGTGAGGATCATCGATGCATGGGGACCGGGGTGATAGTTATCATAGGTGCCGACCTTTTCGTTCACGCAGGACGGGTTGCGGGTCAGCGCCATAACCTCGCCCAGGGTCTGGGCGGCGCGCATGATCTNGTCGGGGTGCGCATTGATACGCCGCACGCCATCGCCGGTATAGGCCGCCAGCAACTGCGCCTCGCTGATCTTGAGCTTGTCGGCCACATCACGTTCGCGCANCTNNGCGTGGTCGGCGCGGAAGGCGCGNATATCCTCGGGGGTCGGGGGAACNGAATGGGTCATGCAGCACCTTCGCCATATAGATTNANNGAGAGGGGGCTGGCGACGCGCGTCGGGCATCCGCTGGCAAAGGCGCAGATCAGAACCTGCCCTTTAATGTTGACACTTTTAGTCGGTCTTTTTAGAACCCGCAAGAGCGCNNCCCNTCTACGCCCCTTTTTTCACCGCCAGCCCCTCGCAAGCATTCCGTCAAACCTATTGCTTGCAAGGATGTCTTCGATGACCAAAGCCNCTGGAACCCGTGCCCTATTGAGGGGTACGACAAGCCTGATACTTCTTTCCCTCACCCCGCTCCCCCTCGCCGCGCAGGAGGGCTTTCTAGGCACGCTCGTTCTGGGCGANAGCAAACGCGAGGTGCAGACCGATACGGCAGTATCCATCACCACAGTCGACCAAGAGGAGATCGACGACCGTCNGGCGGGCACCGTGGCAGAGCTGATCGATTCAGTTCCCGGCGTGAGCCTTGTGAACGGGTCNACCCCGCAAGGGTCCGGCATCAACATCCGCGGCTTCGGCGCGAACGATATCTACGGTGCGGATTCCAAAGTCGCCGTGCAGATCGACGGGGCCACCACCGGGGCAGAGCGGCTTTACCGGATCGGCACCCAGCTGTTCACCGATCCGTTCCTTTANAAGTCGGTCGATGTGATCCGCGGNTCCGTCGGCAGCTTTGAATACGGATCCGGNATCGTGGGCGGNGTCGTCCGGCTTGAGACGAAAGACGCGTCGGATCTGACGGGCGGTGAGCTTGGCTATGTGCTGGGTCAAACGCTGGAGTTCAGCACGAACGGCGACGGCATCACGTCTTCCAGCGTGCTGGCGTGGCAACCGACCGAAGATATGGANTTTNTGCTGAACTACACGTGGCGCGACCAGAACGATCAGGTGGATGGNGACGGGGCGACTATCGGTAACAGCGCCTTCACCCTGCCGTCGGGTCTGATCAAGGCAAAATACAGCTTTGGCCAGAACCGCGATCAATCGCTGACCTTCAGCCTGTCGCACACCACCGCAAGCGATCGCGACGTGCCCTTTGACAGCTTTACCACCACTGCGGATTCCTTTGGCACCGTTGACCGCGATACGGAGTCTACGACCGCGGTGCTCACGTACAACTTCAACCCGGCTGACAATGATCTGGTGAACCTTGATGTCGTGCTATCCTACGCCGACCAACAGATCGACCAAAGCTATGTCTCGGGCAGCTCCCCCCTTGAAGGCACCCCGCAAGGGGCCGGTGTTCTTGCCTTGGCGAATGCGGATCATCGGTATCAAACAACGAAACTGGCGTTTAAAAACCAAAGCCTGTTCACCACAGGCGTTGTCTCCCATGATCTGCGGACCGGGCTTGAACTGATCCACAAAGAACGCCTTGATGCCAGCAACGCCCCCGGCGGCAAGGACCGTCGCGTCGCTGTCTATGCGGTGGACGATATGCGCATTGGCGATGCATGGACCGTGACACCGGCGCTGCGCTACGAGACGTCGAAGATCACCGGATCAGCGGCCCCGAATGATGGCACCTATGATAACAACGCGCTGATGGGCGGGCTGTCGGTGCGCTATGCCTTCGGGAATGGTTTGGCCCTGTTCACCAGTGCCGCCTATACCGAAGTGCTGCCGATGATCGACCATCTGGGCACCGATGCCGCGATCACCTCATCCGAGAAGGCCGANACATACGAGATCGGCGCCTCGTTTGACCGNCATGATCTGTTCCGCANNGGGGACCAATTCGCGATCAAGGGNGTCTACTACGAGACCACCTTGACCGATGTCAGCAGCTATTCGGTNTCGGGGGTGCGCCCGCCTGCACCGGCGCTGGACCGGGTCGAAACCTCGGGGCTGGAGCTTGAAGCCTCTTACGCGTTGGACACCGGTCTTTACTTTGACGTGAATGCCAATGTGGTGCGCGGGACGGAGTATGAACCGGGCGGCTCTTCCGGCGACTGGCGGTTGCTGCCCGCGGACAGTCTGCGGGTCACCGTGGGCAAGAAATTCGGCAAAGAGCTTGACCTGAGCTGGGAGGTCGTGGGCAACACATCCGTAACAGACGACGGCGAGACCTCGGCAGGATTTGGGGTCCATAATCTGCGCGCCACCTATGTCCCGCAAAACGGTATCCTCAAGGATACGCAGTTCCGCGTCGGGCTGGAGAACGCTTTCGACAAAACCTATACGCCGCATCTGTCGACCCGCACGGCACCGGGTCGGAACGTGAAATTCTCGATCTCGCGGATGTTCTGAAACGGCGCGGCCCCCCGGGGTGTAACGCACCTCGGGGCCCGGCCCTTTGGCTTAGTCGATCCCGTTCTCGCGCTGAAGGCGGCGGATATAGGCCACAATGTCGATCACATCGGCCTGCGTGATCCCTTCGACGGGAGGCATGTTTCCGAACGGCCAGTGATGCCCCCGCACCCCGTTTTGCGCGGCCAGCAGGAACGCCCGGTCGCCGTGGTGGCTGGGCTCGTAGATCACATGCACCAAAGGCGGTGCGACGCCGTCCTGCCCCTGACCATTGGCCCCGTGGCAGGCCGCGCAAACCGCATCATAGGCGCGCTTTCCCAGCTGCTCCTGATCGGTGAAACTGTCCGGCACCTTCACGGGTGCCAAGGCACCCTCCGCAAGCTCGGTCGGGCTGGTCTCGGGTTGATCATGATGCGAGAAATACCACCCGCCCGCCGCTGCCGTCAGCAACGCAAAGGGGACAACCCACAGCAATACACGCGATGTTTTCATGTCTTCGCCTCTTATGGGGCGGGCACCGATACATGACCGGAGCCCGCGCGCGGATTACTTCAACTCGACGACGGTCAGCTTGCCTTTGACGGGCTCTGCGACGAATTCGATGCTCTGACCCGCAGAGAGCTTGCCGATCATGGTTTCATCGGCGCGAAACACCATGGTCATCGCGGGCATATCAAGGTTGACCAAAGGTCCGTGATCGATGGTGACCTTCCCGCCTTTGGTGTCAACTTTCTTGACGGTGCCCTTGGTATAGACGACCTCTGCCGCTTCGGTTTCTGCCTCGGCTTTGGCGCTGACTTCGATGGGGCCGTACATGCCGGATTCATAGTGACCGGGGATCAGGCAGGCGAATTCAAACGTACCGGCATTGGCAAAGGTCCAGATGACCTCGCCCGACTGGCCGCCCTCAAGACGGACCGAATTGGGGTCATCATGTTCCATATCCATCTTCGCCATCATTTCCTTGTGCTTGGCGTTGCCTTCGGCGTTATCGATCACGAATTCATGCTCAAGCTCGCCCTTGTTGGTGACCTCAAAGCGGATGGTTTCCCCCTGCTCGAACGCGAAACTGTCGGGTTCAAAGATCATATCGCCGTCTTCGGTCTCGCGCATGGTGACGGCGATGGTGCGGGTGACGTCAGCCGCCGTACCGGGTTTGCCCACTGCCATCATTTCGGCATGCTTGTCGGCGTGGTCGTCATCATGCCCGCCAGAGTGGGAACCCGCCGCAAAGGCAGGGCCGGTCAAAGCAATGGCGAAGGCGGTGGTCATCAGAAGGTTTTTCATCGTGTTTTCCTGTATTGTTTCAATGTTTTATATGGATGCAAAAGGGGTTATCCCTTTTGCGTTGGTTTCGGGGTCAGGATCGTTTTGGGGCTGTTGTTCGTGGCGAATTCCGGTAGTTCTCCGGTCCACTCATAGGCTTCCTCGCCGGGGGGGTTGTCGTACCATCCGGGGTCGGAATAATCGTCCGGCGCGATGCCGTCGCGTACCTTCACGACAGAGAACATGCCGCCCATTTCGATCGGCCCGTGTTTACCCCAGCCGTTCATCATGGGGATCGTGTTCTCGGGCAGTTCCATCGACATCTTGCCCATGTCCCCCATGCCCGCCGTGCCCATCGGCATGTAGCCCGGCTTGAAGCTGCGCATCTTGGGGGTAAGCTGGGATTTATCGACACCGATAAAGGTCGGCACGTCGTGGCCCATGGCATTCATCGTGTGGTGCGACTTGTGGCAGTGGATCGCCCAATCGCCCAGATGGTCCGCCGTGAACTCATAGGCGCGCATCGCGCCGACAGGAATGTCGATGCTGACCTCGGGCCATTGCGCGCTTTCCGGCACCCAGCCGCCGTCGGTGCAGGTGACCTTGAAATCATAGCCGTGCATGTGGATCGGGTGGTTTGTCATCGTCAGGTTTCCGACGCGCACCCGTACCCTGTCGCCCTTGTTCACGACCAGCGGATCAATATCGGGGAAAATCCGGCTGTTCCATGTCCATAGGTTAAAGTCGTTCATCGTCATGACGCGCGGCACATAGGTACCGGGGTCAATGTCGAACGCGTTGAGCATGATCAGGAAGTCACGGTCCACCGGCATGAACGTCGGGTCTTTGGGGTGGACGACAAACATGCCCATCATCCCCATCGCCATCTGCACCATCTCATCCGCATGGGGGTGGTACATGAAGGTGCCGGATTTGGTCAGGTCGAACTCGTAGACAAAGGTCTTGCCCGGTTTGATCCCCGGATGGCTCAGCCCGACCACGCCATCCATACCCGAAGGCAGGATCAGCCCGTGCCAGTGGACGGATGTGTTTTCTGGCAGCTTGTTGGTGACATAAATCCGCACACGGTCGCCTTCGACCGCTTCGATCGTGGGGCCGGTGGACTGGCCGTTATACCCCCACAGATGCGCGATCATGCCATCGGCCAGTTCGCGTTCTACGGGCTCCGCGACAAGGTGGAATTCCTTGACGCCGTTGTTCATGCGGTAGGGCAGCGTCCAGCCGTTCAGCGTGACCACGGGCGTGTAATCCACCCCCGTCGAGGGGCGCGCCGTGACCGCAGTCGCAGCGCTGTCCATATGCGCCGCTTCCGGCAGCCCCATGTTCAGAGTTTTGCCCCACGCCTGAGAGGACACAAGTGTCGCCCCCGCCGCACCGGCACCGAGTAGTTGACGTCTGTTCATCATATCGTTTCCTTTCAGTGTCCTGCGCCGCCACCAGCGGCCAACGTGGCGCCTTCGGAGCCCCCGCCGCCGCTGCCTGCACCGCCGCCGTAGATGGCCGCGGTCAGATCCGCCTGCGCCATAAAGAACGCCCGCTTCGCATCCGCGGCTTCCAGCTCGGCACCGAGCTTTTCACGCACATCGGTCAGCAGTTCGAAGGTGTTGGTGATCATGCCGTTGTAAGACAGCAGGGCTTCGTTCTCGACGGTCTTGCGTAGCGGAACAAGAACATCGCGGTAGTGGCGCGCGATCTTGTAAGAGGCATGGTAGGCCCGTTCGGCCCCCCGCGCTTCGGATCGTACATTGACCGCCCGTTCCGCCAGCACATTCGCCGCCTGCAGATACGACAGCTCTGCCTTGCGCATCCGCGCCTTGCCGCTGTCATAGATCGGGATCGCGAATTCCAGCTCTACCTGAGGTGTGATCTCTTTCTCGATATCGTCCCCCTCGGCTTCACGCTCAAGCTCGGCCCCTGCGACGATCTCAAGATCGCTGACGATGCGGGTCTGGTCTGTCAGGCCAAAGGCTTTTGCCTGCGCTTCAAGCCCCAGCTTTGCGACACGCAGATCGACACGGTTGCGCAGCGCCTTGGCTTCGACATTGGCAACGCCGCCCACGGACCGCGGCAGCCCCGGCAAGGCATCAGGCACATAGTAGTTCACGTCAGCCCCCCAAAGCCCCATAAGGCGCGTCAGCTCTTCCTTCGCTGTGGTCGCATCCAGCCGTGCCT
Source organism: Sulfitobacter sp. TMED3 (assembly GCF_002167505.1). Lineage (NCBI taxonomy): Bacteria > Pseudomonadati > Pseudomonadota > Alphaproteobacteria > Rhodobacterales > Roseobacteraceae > Sulfitobacter > Sulfitobacter sp. TMED3. The sequence goes on from NZ_NHBI01000026.1 coordinate 11,940, forward strand.
TGGCAAGCTGTCCGGCCAGCTCCGCGTTGAACGCCTGCTCGCGGGCTTGGGCGGCTTTATTGAGCGCGCCGGTTTCCCCCAGCTTGCGTGCCAGCTCCGATCCGGCGTCCGAGGTCGCCTTGGCGCGTTTCAAATACCCCACCACCTCGAAGGCGGACACGGCATTTACCCATGCCTGACGGGTCTGGTTGGCCAATGTCAGCGTATCGTTCACCGCCGTCAGCTGCGCTTGACGAAAGCTCGCGTCAGCGATTGCACGGCGTTGTTTACGCGTGGTGGCATCCAGAAGATTGGCGCGGATCAACCCTTCGATCGCACGGTAGGCCCCCAGTTCGGGCGCCCCGATCCCGAGCACGCCAATGGACACGATCGGGTTTTCCGGCGTCGATTGCTGCGATGCTTCGGCGGCGGACAATCCGACATTCGCATAGGACGCCTGAAGCCCCTTGTTGTTGAGCAAGGCAACCTGAACCGCCGTATCGGCCGAGATTGTCTTGCCCTGCACCATCGCGCGCACTTCGCGTTTCACCGCTTCGTTTTCGGCTTGGGTCTCGGCAAAGACGGTGCGTTTACCAAGCGCGGGCGTGATCTGGCTGGCGACATTGGCAAAGCCGGCTTTGGGGTCGGTATAAGCGCTTGGGATCGCCGTGGCGCAGGCCCCGAGCACAAGGGGAAAGCCGATGATCAGCGGCAGTGTACGGACGTGCATCAGTTTCCCTCCGATTGTTCTTGNTTCACGGTGNGCCAGTCACGCGGACCNGTGGGCCCACGATACGTNTAGCCGGCCAGCGGGTTCGGGTGGCTGATGGGNGAGACGACGGTCGTGCTGAGCGTGGCTTCTTGCGTGGCCACGGCAGGCAGCGGTGTCGGCGTATAGGGCAAGGGTCTGACATCCTGCGTGCAGGCGCCAAGGGTCAGGGTGCAAGCCCCCAAAACGAAATGGATTTTCATGTGATGTACCTGATTGATCTCCTAGGGATCGCGCGCAGGAACGCTGGCGCGACGCAAAGACCCCAAAGCGGGTCTAAATCAGATCAGGAATGTGGAGGACGCAGAAAGCCTTGCGCCTCAAGCGAACGCGCCTGCGCATGGCCGATCTTGTAGGTGCCCGCAGTGACNGCATCGTCTTGNGGATGCGCGTGGTCCATCAACACAATGGACAGGCACATCCCGTAGCAGCAATTGCCTGCACTGTCGTCAGGCGCGCTTGAAGGGGCGTTGTCACTGTGATTGTCGACAGCGGCACGATCCATAGTGCTATGATCATGCAGGGCGTCTTGCGCGGTTATATCGGCCACATCGTCCATGACCGCGGCATAATGCCCGTCATGCATCCCCGACGCCGCGTGGGACGCGGACGGCGGAAACAGCACCAGCGCCGCAGCAAAGGCAAGNCATGCCACTGCGTTCAGCCAGAAAGATATGGTGCGTTCAAAAGCCATGGGAGACAGTTGATGCACCNGCCCCTTCCTGTCAATCGGTCCTGCGCTGGAAGGTTTCGAAGTTTTTTACCCGGTGGGCGGCGGAAAGCCGCTATGCTTTTNTGGCACCGGCGTTCGAAATGGCGCTGACGCTGCGGTGGGTAATCTCCTCTCCGGTGACACGGTCGACCAGCATGGGCGCGATCGGCGTACCCGCACTGCGCGAGACCAGCGTGACCGACGGGCTGCCTTCAATCGGGACATGAGCGTTGGCCCAGTCGATCAGCGACACCAGCATCGGATACAGCGCCTTGCCCCGTTCGGTCAGCCGGTATTCGTGGCGCGGGGGGCGCTCCTGATAGGCCTCGCGGCGCAGCACGCCGGCCCCCTCCAGCTTGCGCAACCGGTCCGCCAGCACATGCCGCGTGATCCCCAGCCGGTCCTGCATCTGCTCGAACCGGCGAATGCCCAGAAAACAATCGCGCAGCACCAGCATGGTCCAGCGGTCGCCCANCACGGACAGCCCCCNCGCCACGGGGCAGGATTCATTCTGTAGNTCGTTCCATTTCATNCCNTGATCCTAGCAGGCATTGACAGGTTCTGAAAGAGAACTTACCCGTAGTGCATTCCAAAAAGGAACCGAGAGGCGAAAACTCGCCACTCCAAGCATTCGAANGGGGGAAACNATGCCACATCAGGTCGCCACATCGCAGNTCGGCANGGCCAGCTGATGGCCCGCGTCACCCCNAACGCCGCCCCTGCCCTTTCCGCCGCCGCGACGCAGGCTCGCGCCACCCGGACCCGCGCCCTGCTTGAGGCACCAATCGCGCCGACGTTGGCCAAGCTTGCCGCACCCAATGTCTTGGCGATGTTCGTACAAACCGTGCAAAGCATATCCGAGGCGTATTTCGCCAGCCTCCTTGGGGTGACAGCGCTGGCCGGTCTGGCGCTGGTGTTCCCGCTGGTCATGCTGACGCAAATGCTGTCGGCGGGGGCCATCGGNGGGGCGATCTCNGCCGCGGTGGCGCGCGCACTTGGCGCACAAGACAGCGCGCGGGCGGCCACATTAGCAGTAGTCGCGTGGATGATCGCGGGTGCCTTTGCCGTGATCATGGCCCTTCTGGTCGGGCTGTTTGGCGTGGCNTTTTTTACCCTGCTGGGGGGCGGTGCCGATGCCGTCTCTGCCGCCGCGACCTATGCGCTGATCTTCTTTCCCGGCTGCATGGCGATCTGGCTGTGCAATGCCTCGCTCAGCATTATTCGTGGCACGGGCGANATGCAGACCCCTGCCGTGCTCTTGCTGCTGGTGTCCGTCATCTCGATCCCCTTGTCGGGCGGTTTTGCCTTGGGTTGGGGCCCCCTGCCCGCGCTTGGCGTGGCGGGCCTGCCCATCGGCGTCGTGCTCGCCTTTGCTATCGGGGCTGTGCTGGCGATGGCGCATATCCTGTCGGGGCGCACGGGGCTTNGCTTTGGCGGTGCCNTGGGCCGGATCGANATCNGCATGTTCCGCGATATCCTCAGCGTNGGGGCNCTGGCGGCGGTGAATACCCTGCTGACCACGATCACCATCATCATGATGACAGGGCTCGTGGGCCGNTTCGGCGAAGANGCGCTGGCCGGTTACGGGCTTGGCGCACGGCTCGAATTTCTGATGATCCCCGTGATCTTTGGCATTGGTGCCGCGATGACGGCGATGGTCGGGGCGAATATGGGCGCCGGTCAGNTGGACCGCGCCCTGCGCGTGGCCTGGACCGGATCTTGCGCGGCGGCGGTGATCGTCGGCGGTATCGGGCTGCTGCTCGCGGTTTTTCCCGACCTTTGGCTTGGCATGTTCCTTGACCCGTCCAACACCGGCGCGCTGGACGCGGGGCGCAGCTATTTCCGGCTCGTGGCACCGTTCTACGCCTTCTTCGCCCTCGGTCTCGCGCTCTATTTCGCGTCGCAGGGGGCGGGGCATATGGTCTGGCCGGTGGTCAGCAGCCTCAGCAGGATGGCGGTGGCGCTGATCGGCGCGCTGATCCTGATGCAAACCGGCGGCCTAGGCCTGCGCGGCATCTTCATCGCCATCGGCGGCGCGATGGTGGTCTATGGGTCGGTGATCGGCCTTGCGATCTGGCGTAAGGGCTGGCGCGCGCGGGCCTAATCATAGACTTCTGCCGTGAGCCCCTGCTGGATCAGCGCGGTGACCAAAGCCGCCAGCACCTCGGCGCGGCGCGAGGTGACCCGCTGCACCAGCCCCAGACGGCGATGGATCGGCGGCGCCCCGAAAGGGAACCAGTCAAGCGAGGCTGTCTCGGCGTCGTGCAGCGCGATCTGCGGGATAATGGCAAAGCCCAGACCCGCGCGCACACAGCCCACCACGGCAGGCATCGTATTCACCGACACGATCTGGCGCGGCGCGGCACCAAGGCGGGCGATTTCGGTGTCGATCTGACGCGCCAGCGGCACCTGCGTGCGATAGCGGATATAGGGCACGTCGCGGATCAAATCATCCAGCGTGATCGTCCCGGTGCCGGGCGGTGTGAGAACGATCAACGGTTCGGTCAGCACAGGGGTCCAGCGCAGACTGCTGGGCACCGCCACGTGATCCGCCACAACCGCGGCATCCAGCTGGCCCGACACGACCTCGCTCATCAGCTCCTCGGACACACCGACCCGCAGCCGAAAGTTCAGGTACGGAAAGCTGGCGCGCAGCGTCGTAAGCGCCTGCGGCATCAGTGAATTCGCCCCGGTCCGCAACGACCCGAGCGCCACGGTGCCGCGCATCTGCTCCCCCGCGACGGAGGCTTTTGTGTCCGACACGATCTGCAGGATCGACTGGGCCGAGCGGACCATTTCGGCGCCCTTGGTGGTCAAGGCGGGCGGGCGGCGGGTGCGGTCGAACAACTGTGTGCCAATCTCTGCCTCAAGCGCCGCGATCTGCTGGCTGACGGCAGAGGCGGTCAGGTTCACGGCCTGCGCCGCCGCGGCAAAGCCGCCGTGCTGGCTAATGGCCAATAAAGTCTCAAGCTGACGTGTATCCATACCTCAAGATAAGATATACTAAATGTAATGGCAAGAATTACGCGCTTTGATATGGTTATTCTTGTGTTATTCACGAAACTGACACCAAACCCGTGGCGGATAAACCGCTGCTTCTCTCACAGGGAGTCCTCCTATGACGTTTCGTTCGGGCCTTGCCGCCCTTTTCACCGCTGCCAGCCTGATTGCAGCCCCCGCCACAGCCGACACCTACCCCGAGCGCGCGGTAGAGTTCATCGTGCCCTGGTCGCCCGGTGGCGGCTCTGACACGCTGATGCGTCTTGTGGCCAACAACGTGCAGCCGTTCCTTGGCGCTGAAATGCCCGTGATCAACATGCCCGGCGTCGGCGGCACTGTGGGCCTGCGCGAGGCTTCGCGCGGCGCCGCGGATGGCTATACCATCAGCCAAGTGCACGAAGGTCTGCTGGTCGCCACCGAAACCGGCATCACCGATCTGGCATGGGATGACTTCGACCCGATCGCGCTGATGACGGCATCGCCCCAATATCTGGTGGCGGGCAAATCCGACAACTACAGCAATTTCGAAGAATTCGTGACCTACGCCAAGGCACATCCCGGCGAGATCTCGATGGGCGTCACATTGGCCGGCGTCCCGCATCTGCACGCCGCGATGATCGAACAGGCCTTCGGGCTTGAATTCAAATACGTCGGCTATGAGGGCACGGGCGAACGCGTGCGCGCGCTGGTCGGCGGCAACCTTGATGTGGCGATCGGCGACATCAGCTCCTCCAAACAATTCGTCGACAACGGCGATCTGACCTTCCTTGCCGTCGGCGCGACCGACCGGGTGGACGCCGCCCCCGATGTGCCGACCTTCAAAGAGCTGGGTCAGGATCTTGAGCTGAACGTGACCCGCGGCATCGTGATGCCCAAAGGAGCCCCGCAAGAGGTCCGCGACACGCTTGAAGCCGCGCTGCAAGAGATGGCCCAAGACCCCACCTATATCGAGCAGACCAACAACGCGGGTGCCGATGTCGGGTTCCGCGGCCAGGAAGACTACCGCGCCTATCTGAGCAAACTGGACGAGACAGTGAAATCGCTGTCGTCGGTTCTGGCCCCATGAACGGGCACGACCCCATGAAGGCTCAGGAGGCGGGCTTGGTTGCCCGCCTCCTGAGCTATGTCTTCCTCCTGCTGGCCTCAATCGCATTGTTCATCTCGGCCAGCGGCATTGCGACCTCGCGTTTTGAAAAGCTTGGCGCGGGGGCGTTCCCCAAGATCATCTTTGGCGCGATGGCGATCGTATCAGCCATCGCGATCATTGATGCGCTGCGCCAGATCCCCCGCCACGCTTACGGTGATTTCGCAGCACAGGCCGTAGCATGGGCCAAACGCTGCTATCTGGTGTTTGTATGCCTTGGCGCGCTCACCGCCTATCTGCTGGTCATTCCGGTGCTGGGGTTTTCCATCGCCAGCCTGATCTTCCTGTTCGTGCTTCAGGTGATCCTGATGCCACGCACACCCAAGTCTATTGCCCTCGCTGCTGTGGTGGCTGTGGTTTTCTCCTTCGGGCTGAACTGGCTTTTTGCCGAAGTGTTCACCGTTTTCCTACCGCGCGGAGTGCTTTGAATGACTGATTTCATGACAGGGGCCGCGCAGATTTTCACGCTGGCGACGCTCGCCTATATGCTGGCGGGGTCCGTCGCGGGCATCGTTGCGGCGGCGATCCCCGGTTTCACCGTCACCATGGCGATTGTGCTGACCCTGCCGCTGACCTTCACGATGGAGCCTTTGCAAGGCATCGCCGTGATGCTCTCGGTCTATGTGGGCGGCTATACTGGCGGGCTGATCTCGGCGGCGTTGCTGGGCATCCCCGGCACGCCATCGTCGGTCGCCACCACCTTTGACGCCTTCCCCATGGCGCGCAACGGCGAACCGGGGCGCGCGCTGTCCATCGGGGTCTGGGCGTCCTTCTTTGGCACCGTGATCTCGACCATCGTGCTGATTTTCGCCGCACCGCCGCTGGCGCTTTTCGCCGTGCGCCTTGGCCCGTGGGAGTATTTCTCGCTCATCGTCTTTGCCCTGACAATCGTCGCCAGCCTTGTCGGCACCTCAGCCATGCGCGGCATTCTGGCGGGGCTGATCGGGCTTGCAATCTCTACCGTGGGGACAGACCCGATCATGGGCCGCCCGCGCTTTGATTTCGGCATAGAGATGCTACAGGCCGGCCTGCCGTTTCTGGTCGTGCTGATCGGGATCTTCGCCATCTCGCAGCTTGTGTCAGAGGTAGAGAATGCCGACAGTGTGCGGTCGGGCAATGCGCTGGTCACAGGGGCCATCGATTTCCAGACATGGACCGTGATGAAAGAAGTGTTGATGCGGCCCGTCAACCTGCTGCGGTCGTCCATCGTGGGGGTGCTGATCGGCGCCCTGCCCGGTGCGGGCGGGTCCATCGCCAACCTTGTCGCCTATGATCAGGCCAAACGCGGGTCCAAAAACAGTGACAAATTCGGCACCGGTGAACCCGACGGCATCGTCGCCTCCGAGGCGGGCAACTCCGCGACCGCGGGCGGCGGGCTGATCCCGCTTATCGGTCTGGGCATCCCCGGGTCGGCTGTCGATGCGATCCTTATGGCGTCGCTGATGGTGCATGGCATCTCGGTCGGGCCACGGCTGATCATGGATCACGGTGACCTTGTCTATGGCATGTTCATCGCGATGGTGGTCGCGTCCTTCATGATGCTGATCGTCTCGATCTGCTCCATGCGGCTGTTCCTGCGGGTGACCGAAGTGCCCAAATGGCTGATCGTGCCGGTGGTGATGACCTGCTGCGTCGTGGGCACCTTTGCGCTGAACAACCGCGTGACCGACCTTTACCTGCTGATCTTTATCGGCATCACCGGGTACACGTTGCGCGCCCTTGGCTATGCGCTGGCACCTTTGGTGCTGGGGGTCATTCTGGGCCCGATCGCCGAAACCAACCTGCGGCGCGCGCTGATGACGGACGAAGACCCGACGCTATTCTTCACCCGCCCCATCAGCCTGATTTTCCTGATTGCGGCTTTCGTGTCCATTGTCTGGGCCATCCGCAGTCACCTCAAAAACCGTACATCTACAGAAAGGCCATCCCATGCGCCTACGTCATGATCCCGTCTACCCGTCGCGCCGCTCGCCTATCCTGGCCGAGAATGTCGTCGCCACCTCGCAACCGCTGGCGACCCAAGCCGGTCTGTCCATCCTGCAACAAGGCGGCAACGCTGTGGATGCGGCCATCGCCACGGCGGCTGTGCTAACAATCGTCGAGCCCACGGGCTGCGGCCTTGGCTCTGACGCCTTCTGCATCCTGTGGGACGGCAAGCAACTGCACGGGCTGAACGCCTCGGGCCGCGCGCCCGCCGCCTGGACGCCCGAGTATTTCAAGGACGGCATCCCCGAACATGGCTGGGACGCCGTGACCGTCCCCGGTGCCGTCAGCGCCTGGGTCGAACTGTCTGAAAAATTCGGCAGCCTCGGCCTGTCGACCGTGCTGGCCCCCGCGATCCGCTATGCCGAAGACGGCTTTATCGTGTCGCCGGTCGTGGGCACGGCATGGGCCAAAGGGGCCGCGGTGCTCAAGGACCAGCCCGGCTTTGCCGAGACTTTCATGCCCGAGGGACGCGCGCCCAAACCCGGCGAACGCTTCCGCAACCCCGGTGCCGCGCGCACCCTGCGCGCTATTGCCGAGACCAAGGGCCGCGCCTTCTACGAAGGCGAGATCGCGCAAGAGATCGCGGCCTTCGCCAAGGCCAATGGCGGCGCAATGACAGCCGACGATCTGGCAGCGCATCACAACGACTGGTGCGGCACCATCAGCCAAAGCTTTGACGACGTCGAATTGCACGAGATCCCGCCAAACGGTCAGGGTATCGCCGCGCTGATGGCGCTTGGCATGTTGCAGCACACCGACATCCGCGACCACGGCCCCGACGATCTGGCTGCCGTGCATTTGCAGATCGAGGCGATCAAGCTCGCCTATGCCGATCTGCACGCCTATGTCGCCGATCGCGATCACATGACCGACGTGGACGAAGCGGCCCTGCTTGACCCCGATTACCTTGAATCCCGCGCCGCATTGATTGATGTCAACAAGGCGCAGGACTTTGGCGCGGGGGCCCCGAAACAGGGCGGCACCGTGTTGCTGAACGTCGGTGATGCCTCGGGCATGATGGTCAGCTTTATCCAGTCGAACTACGCGGGCTTCGGCTCTGGCGTGGTGGTGCCGGGCACGGGTGTGTCCATGCAGAACCGCGGCTTTGGCTTCACGACACAGGACGGCCACCCCAACCAGGTCGCACCGGGCAAACGCCCCTTTCACACGATCATTCCGGGCTTCGCCATGAAGAACGGCGCGCCCCTGATGGCCTTTGGCATGATGGGCGGGCCCATTCAGGCACAGGGCCATATGCAGCTTTTGCTGCGCACGCAGCTGTGGGACCAAGACCCCCAGNCCGCCGCCGATGCCCCCCGCTGGCGCGCGATCGAGGGGTTGGCCGTCGCTTGCGAACCGTCGATGCCTGCCGATCTGCTCGACGGGCTCAAGGCGCTTGGCCATGCGATCCAGATCGAGGCACCGGACAACGCCTTTGGCTTCGGCGGCGCGCAACTGGTGCAACGCAACGCGGCAGGCGGTTACGCCGCGGGCTCTGATCCGCGCAAAGACGGGCAAGCCGCAGGCTTCTGATCCCGCGCCACATGGGCNAGCGGAGNGTCACGCCNCCGCTCGCCCTTTACGGGCCGGCAGCGCCCCTATATCGATCTTTCGACAACGCAGGCATTCCCATGAACTATATCAAACGCATCGGCATCGACGCCTATATGATCTTGCTGCTGGCCACCGTGATCGCGGGCATNGTGCTGCCTGCCACAGGTGTNGCNGCCGAAGGCCTGCGCGGGGTGACCTTCTGGGCCGTCTCGTTGCTGTTCTTTCTTTATGGGGCCAAGCTGGATCCAAGCGCGGTCAAGGCTGGCATCACAAATTGGCGCCTGCAGGGGATGACCTTTGGCGCGACCTATGTGCTGTTTCCNCTGATTGGCCTGCTGCTGGCGACGCTGTGCAGCCCGATCCTCGGGGCGACGGTGACCATGGGGCTGTTGTTTTTGTCGGTGCTACCCTCGACCGTGCAATCCTCTATCGCCTTCACCTCGATTGCGGGCGGCAATGTGCCTGCGGCGATCTGCGCGGCGTCCGTCTCCAACCTCATCGGGGTCATTCTGACGCCGGTGCTGGTGACCTTGCTGCTGCATCAAGGCGACGGCGGCGTCAGTCTGGATGCCATCGGCAAAATCGGCGTGCAAATCTTGCTGCCTTTCATCGTCGGGCAGGTGATGCGTCCGCTGGTGGGCGGGTTTGTGCAACGCCACAAGCTGCTGACCATGATCGTGGACCGCGGGTCGATCATGCTGATCATCTACTCTGCNTTCAGCGCGGGNACAGTCTCGGGCCTTTGGTCCGCTATTCCCGTCACCACGCTGATGCTGCTCTTTGCCGTGGTCTGGCTGTTTCTGGCCGTGGGCATGTGGTCGATGATCGCCCTTGGCAAGGCGACGGGAATGCCCGACGCGGATCGCGCGGTGCTGTTCTACTGCGGGTCCACCAAAAGCCTTGCCAGCGGGTTGCCCATTGCCACGGCGCTTTTTGCGCCCGATCTGGTCGGTGCCATCGTTTTGCCGCTGATGATCTACCATATCTCGCAGCTTCTGGTCTGCGCCTTCGTCTCGCAGCGCGCGTCGCGTCGGGCCGGTGCGGCACCTGCCTAAAGTTACCCATGGGTATCCTTTTTGCCGATCACCCCCGCGCCCGCACGCGGGTCTTTGCCGGTCGGGGCACCACGGCCTAAGCCACAGCAGAAACACGCAATTTTCCGCCGAGATTTGGCGGGGTGGCGGCGTGCATCGATAGGGGAAACGCGTTACGAAACCGCGAAAAGGCAGCAGGCTGCCCACCCGACAAGAAGGACCCTTTCGATGGCAGATAAAACAAAACGAAGCTGGTTTGGCCGTACCGTACTGGCCGCGGTGATGCCCGTGGCCGCGCAGGCCCAGACTGTGCAGGACGGCATGGCCGCGTTCGAGCAAGGCGATTATACNCACGCGCTGGAACTNCTNNTNCCGCTNGCCGAACAGGGCGACGCCGAGGCGCAATGTCAGGTCGGCCGCCTGTACTACCGCGGCGGTGATGGTGTGCCGCAAAGCTTTGATGATTCAGTCGCATGGGCGAAGAAGTCTGCCGAACAGAACAACCCCTGCGGGTTGAACTCTCTGGGCGTGTCCTACCGCTTTGGGCAAGGCGTCGACCCCGACGCGAAAACCGCGTTCGACTATTTCACCCGCGCTGCGGCCCAAGGGTTTGACAAGGCACAATTCAGTCTGGGCAACATGCATGAACTGGGCGAAGGCACAGCGCAAAGCGATGCAGAGGCCCGCGCCTGGTATCGCAAAGCGGCAGAGCAAGGCAATGCNATGGGCCAGTACCGCTTGGGCATCCTGTTGCTGGAAGGTCGCGGCGGCGAGGCGGCCCCCGAAGAAGCACAACAGCTTTTGCGTGCCTCGGCGGAACAGGGTCTGGCNGACGCGCAATATTCGCTGGGGTGGATGGCCAANCACGGNGTCGGGGTAAAGCAGGACCACGGNCANGCGCTTGAATGGTATCGGCTCGCGGCAGAACANGGCTATGCCCCCGCGCAGATCAATCTGGGCAACCNCTATGCCGAGGGGCTTGGCACCTCGCAAGATGACGAGAAAGCCGTCGGCTGGTACTATGAGGCAGCGCGCAATGGCGTCCCCGCTGCGCAGGTCAACATGGGTAAGCACTATGCGCTTGGACGCGGTGTGCAGCAGGACTTTGACGAGGCGATGGTCTGGTATCAGCTAGCTGCGGAATACGGCGAACCCGTTGCCTATCTGAACGTCGGATTGCTGTATGAAAACGGTCAGGGCCGCCCCGCTGATCCGGCAGAGGCCGCGCGCTGGTACCGTGCCGCCGCCGAACGCGGAGAGCCGCGATCCCTTTCCAAGCTCGCGCATTTCTATGCCGAAGGGATCAGCGTCACACCGGACCCCGTGACCGCATGGGCGTTGCAGGATACCGCCATGGCCTATGACCGCGACGGCGCGCTGGATGCGCCCGAAGAACGGTTGATGCAAATGGGCCAACAGTTGGCACCCCAGCAAAAAGGTGAGGCAAAGGCGCTGGCGCAAAGCTGGCAGAACGGGGAAGAGCTGGTCTTACCTTAACGGTCCAGCCGAAGCTGTGACCACGGCCCATATGGACAAAATGTCCATTTTGCCTATATTGTGCGGTGACGCTACAGGAGAGCCCCATGACACGTGTCACCGCCACCGAATTCAAGAACAACATCGGCGCATTCAGCGATGCGGCGATGAGCGAGCCTGTCATCATCACCAGCCACCAACGTGACCGTCTGGTGCTGTTGTCAGCAGATGAATACCGTCGCCTGACCGCCCTGACCGAAGGGGTGACCGCGCAGGATAAAGACCGCGTGGCGCGCGGGCTTGAACGGCATCGCAGCACGATACTGGAACTCGCCAAACGATGACGGAGCCCCGCTGGGTCACCCGCGAACTTGTTGAATACATGCACGATTGCGTACTGGAGCTGGCCGGCGGCGCACGCGGGTTGCGCGATGGTGACCTACTGGAATCCGCACTGGCCCGCCCGATGAACCTATATGCCTTTGGTGAAACGTCGCTTTTTGAACTGGCCGCCTGCTATGCCGAAGCCATCGCCCGCAACCACGCCTTTGTCGATGGTAACAAGCGCACGGCCTTCTTTGTCGCCAGCGATTTTCTGGACCAGAACGGATACGAGCTGCAGGCCGCTGTGGATCAGGAACACGCCGATATGATGGTGGAACTGGCCCAAGGCAAAATGACCCGCGCCGACGCTGCCGCACATTTACGCACCTACAGCATCAAGACCTCTGCGACCTGACGTTTCGCGTTGGCGCGTAACTTTAGATAGAATTAATCATTGTTTCCCTGCTAGAAACACCGGTGTGATAAACGCCACCCGTGGGCCGGCAAGGAGACGACAATGAATACACAGAATATGCCTGCGCCCGATGGGGCGACACCGGCGCACCCGATCCCTGTCGAGGCGGATCTGGCCAAGACCGATGTCGGGTTGATCGACTTTGCCAAAAAAGCGGGGAAGAACATCTTTTCGGTGATCCCCGATGCGACGCGCACGCAAAGCTATCTGAAAGGGCCGGCCAAGATCCATTATGTCTGTGACCCCGATATGGTGACCGAACTGCTGGCCGGTGTCGGGCGTCGCTTTCCCAAGGCGGAGTTTACACATAACGTCATCGGCCCCGTTGTCGGCAACGGCATGATCCTGTCGGAAGGCGAGAAATGGCGCGCGCAACGGCATCGCTATGCCCCGCTTTTTGCCGCGCGCAACCTGCCCGTGCTGACCCGACACTTTGCCCAGACCGGCGACGAGCTGGCGGATTTCTTTGCGCGCACGGCGGGCGAGGTCGATGTATCGGATGCGGCGCAAGAGGCGACGCTCACCAATATCTCGCGGGTGATGTTCTCGGGGAACGAGGCTGTGTCCAAGCAGGATGTCCGTCAGGGGATGCGACGGTTCACCGACTATATCAGCTATATGTCGCTGTTCGATCTGATGGGTCTGCCGAAGTGGGTGCCCCGTCTGAAATGGCTGCGCAGCAAGAAAGCGATCCGTGATCTGAGGCAGTTGACCCATGACGTGATCGCCAACCGCCGCGCGCAGCGCCATGCAGAGGCGGTCGATTTTCTTGACCTGCTGATCGAGGCGCTTGAGACGGATAAGGAAGATGTAGAAACGACGGTCGATAACCTGCTGACCTTTGTCGCGGCGGGCTATGAAACCTCGGCCAATACAATCGCTTGGGGGCTGTATCTGCTGGCGATGCACCCCGAGGTACAGACCGATCTGCGCGCCGAGGTGATGGAGGCCTGCGGTGACGGGCCCATCGGCTTTCACGATCTGCCCAAGATGCCCAAGCTGCACGCGCATGTGCGCGAAACCCTGCGGATGTACCCCGCAGGTGCCTTGTTCGCCCGTGATGCGACGGATGAGGTGACGATCAAGGATGTGACGTTCAAGAAGGGCGACGTGATCATGTTCCCGGTCTATGCGCTGCACCGGAACGAGCTGCTGTGGGACAACGCCGCGCTGTATCAGCACGACCGGTTTCTGGACCGTAAGTACCCGCGCGGACAGTATATTCCCTTTGGGGACGGGCCGCGCATCTGCATCGGGGCGCAATATGCCGAGACAGAGATTATGGTGCTGCTTGCCTCGGCGCTGCGGCGGGCGTCTTTTGAACTGACGGACCACCCTGTCGCGCCACCGAACCTGACCTTTACCATGCGGCCCGATGGCCCGCTGATGTTGCGGGCCGTGCCGATAGATCAGGCGGCGGTGGAATAGCTTTCGGGCTTAACCGCCTTGGCCGCATCCGCTGCCTTGAGCACAACACAGAAGGTGGTGCCCACGCCGAGCTTGCTTTCATAGGCGATGCTGCCGCCGTGGGCATCCACGATACGTTTCGAGATAGACAGGCCAAGGCCCGTACCCTGGAACTTGCGTTGATCGCTTGAATCGATCTGGCCGAATTCCTCGAAGATGACGCTTTCACTGCCCTCGGGAATCCCGATGCCCTGATCCGCGACCGAAATCACGAGGTTCTCGTCCTCGCGTTTGAGGCCCACACGGATAGTGCCCCCCGCTTCCGAGAATTTGGCGGCATTGGACAGCAGGTTCACGATCACCTGATCGAGCCGTTTCTTGTCGCCGCGCACGATGGGCTGGTCTGCGGCAACGTTGATCTCTACCGCGACGCCAAAGCGGCTGGCATAGGGCTGGAACGAATGGGCGGCCGTGTTCACGACCTCGGCCAGATCCACGTTACCCAGATCAAGCGAGAATTTCCCCACATCCGCTGATTGCAAAAGCAGCAAATCCCCGACCAGATCCCCCAGACGGTTCGAGTTGCGCGTCGCGATATCGAGCAGCCGCGACATTTTGTCCGGCACCTCGCCCGCTGACCCTGCGTTGATCAGGTCAAGCGCACCGCGGATCGACGTGAGCGGCGTGCGCAATTCGTGGCTGACGGTGGACAGGAAACGGGTCTTAGCCTCGCTTGCGGCGAGGGCATTCTTGTTCTCGGTCTGAAGCGCGAGGCGGTTCTTCATGAGCGCGGAATACCCCTTGATGAAGGTCCGGGCGAGTTCGAACACGAAGCCCAGAACAAACAGCGCGGTAAAGAGGTTCAGCCAGATTTCAGAGTCCAGCGACGGGCGCGCCACGACGACATCGCGGATCGGGATATAGAGGATCGCCCCGATGTAGATCGCCAGCCGAAACCCCAGCACATACAAAAACTGGTGGTTGTTCATCGCCGCGAAGATAGAGGCGGAAATCAACAGGAAAAGCGGCAGAAAGTGGCTGTTTCCCACGCCCTGCTGGATCGCGATCGAGATGCAGAAAAGCGCAATCGTCGTCGCACTGAGCGCCGTGGTCATGTAGATGTGGAACAGCGATTTGCGGATCTTGAGGGTCTTGGACCGGGTGTTGCGCAGGATGTAGCGCAGCACGACGATGTCATAGATTTCGCACAAGCCGATCGCGAAAAAGAAAAACAGCGCGACCCTCAGCTCATAGTAATAGCCTGCCAAAGCAATAGCTGCGGTATAGATGATCGCCCGCTGGCCAAACGCACGGCTGCCCACAAGCGCATAATCCCGCAGCCGGCTTAGAACCGGGCGGGCCTGAGGCAAATTAACATTGTCAATTGCTTCCATGTTGCGCTTCCTCCGTCAGCCTGGCGCGGAATTGAGCGCCAAACGAATCTGCTGATATTTCACTACGATACACCTCAACTATTGGTGGAAAATTTGTTGCGATCATGGCAGAACCGTGGCTGTATGCATTTTGTTAACTTTTTCGTTACTTGAGCGGAGCTTTAGGCAGAGAACAATGGGTATCCAGAACGCAAAATCGCACCAGCGTGCAGAGACGATCCAGTTGGAGCCTTCGGTTCAGGCCGCTCTTCAGACACGACCCGTTGAAAGTGATGTCCCTTCATACGCGACACGGCTGGAAGAGACAGTGGTGCATATCGGCAACCAGTATCGGTATGGCCAACTCTATTCAGATTTTCTGAAAGCACGCAAATCAGTTTTTATCGATCAAAAGGAATGGGATCTGCCCCATACCGAAGGGATGGAGTTTGACCAGTACGACACCCCCCAAAGCCGGTCTGTCGTGATCCATGAATACGGCCGGGTGCTGGCGGGCGTGCGGTTGCTGCCGACCACGGCGCAATGCGGCTGTTATACCTATATGCTGAAAGACGCGCAGCGCGGTATGTTGCCGGATATCCCTGAATATGTGCTTTACGAAGACGCGCCGGTAATGCCCCATGTCTGGGAAGCCACGCGGCTGTTTTTATCAAAAAACGAGCCCGCGCACCGGCGGCTGGCGATCCAGACCAAGCTGATCCGGGGCATGGCGCGTGCCGCGACCGAACAAGGGGCGACCCATGTGATCGGGATCGTGCCTGCCGTGTTCCAACGCTGGATGAACCGTCTGGGGATGAGCGCACTGCCCTTGGGCCCCAAGCTGAACATCAGCGGCGACAATACGCAGGCCGCGATCATGCATGTGGCGAATTATGCCGACCCGACCCCGCCTGACGCGCGGTAAGCGACCAGAATGGTATCGACCGCACGGGTGACATGCTGGTCGATATCCTTGTAGGGGCGCGTCGTGAGCCCCAGTTGCGCACGGACCATGCCAAAGCCCTTGAGCAATGAAATAAGGTCTTCGGCGACATCACGCGGGTCGAAATCGTCGCGCAGGTCGCCGTTTTCCTGTCCTTGCACCAGCAGACCGCAAACGGCGGCGCACACCGCCTCGAAGGCGGCGGTATAGAAGGTGCGACCGATCTGCGGGTAGTCGCGGGCGACCTCGTGGATCAGACAGGTAAATTCGACCGAATCCTGCTCCCCCAGAAAGCTCAGAAATTTCCGCCCGAACGACATCAGCGCGGTGCGCAAATCGGGATGGTCGGAGATATCTCCCAACACCTCGGCGCGAAAAACCTCTGCCTCGGCCTCGAGCACATTTTGCAGGATCTCCGACATATTGTCGAAATGGCGATAGATCGTCGCCTTGGACACAGAAGCCTCGCGCGCCAAAAGGTCCGTCGTGACTTTTTCAAAGCCTTTGACGAAGAACAGGGCGCGCGCTGTCGACAGTATTCGCGATTTTGATGCGTTTTCATTCATAATGCAGAACTAGGGCGTGTATGGGTGAAATAAAAGTGCTGAACGGTACCAAGGGGGGTTGAACTGTACGTCACTGCGCGTAAGTACCGCCCAGTACTCGAAAGGCCTTTGATATGAAGCAGCTGATTTCCGTCCTTTTATGCGCCACCCTTGCGACGCCTCTTGTTGCACAAGACGCCGATGACCTGACCCCCTCGGGCACGCCCGCGCCGATCAGGTCGGTCAAATTGATAGAGGCGGGCGGTGCCGCGTCGCAGGTGCAGCGGGTCTTTTTCGGCAAGATCGCAGCGCTGGAAACAGTGGACCTGTCGTTCGAGGTCGGCGGCCGCATGGTGATGTTCGACGCACAAGAAGGGCAGTTCCTGCAAGAAGGCGTGCAGATCGCGGCGCTGGACCCGGTGCCGTTTGAACGCGCGGTACAACGTGCCGAGGTGCAGCTGACCCAAGCCGAACGGGATTTCGAACGTTCGCAAACGCTGGCCAAAAGCAATGCAGTTTCCACGGCNCAGGCGCAGGATACGGAAACCGCCCGCGATCTGGCGCGGATCGCGTTGAGCGAGGCCCGCGAGGCGCTGGACCACGCGACGCTGATCGCCCCGTTTCGCGCCTTGGTCGCCTCGCGTCTGACGCCGAATTATGCCAATGTCTCTCCGGGTCAGGCCATCGTGCGACTGCATGACATGTCGGAAGTACGCGTCGAGATTGACGTTCCCGAGCAGATGTTCCAGATGTATTCAAATGCGGCTGACGTCGAATTTACCGGCACGTCGCCGCTATTTGCCGGTGGTGTGCCGCTTGAATTGCGCGAGTTCAACGCCGAAACGCAAAGCATCGGGCAAAGCTACCGCGTGACGCTTGCGCTCCCCTCTGATCGGGTCACGCCCAAACTGATCCCCGGCGCATCGATGAGCGTCACCGCGCGGATCGCAGCGGGCGACGACACTGCAACGACCCTGCCCCCTTCCGCCGTGGTTATGGCCGAGGATCAGGCGCGGGTCATGGTCTATNCCCCTGACGAGACCGGCGAACAGGGTCAGGTCAGCTGGGTCAACGTCGACGTGTCCTCGAATACCGGCACAGATATCATCGCCACGGGGCTTGAGCCGGGCACCCTGGTTGTCGGCGCTGGCACACAGCTGCTGCGCGAGGGCGACACCGTGCGCCCCTTCAACGGGTTGAGCATCGAGTAAACTATGAAAATCGCACGTTTNTCCATTGAAAATCCGCTTTATACGTGGATTTTCATCCTCTTCGCCCTGTTTGGGGGTGTGTTTGGCTACCTGTCGGTCGGCAAGCTGGAAGACCCGAGCTTTACCTTGAAATCCGCCATCGTCGCCACCGCCTATCCCGGTGCCAGCGCGGCAGAGGTGGCGACCGAAATCTCTGAGGTGCTAGAGGCTGAAATCCAGCAGATGGACGAGGTCAAGACCGTCACCTCGCGCAATACCCACGGGCTGTCGGTCATCGAAGTCGAGATGCAGGATGAATACGACGGGACCGAGCTGCCACAGGTCTGGGATGATCTGCGCGACCGTGTGTCTGACGCGGCAAGCTCACTGCCCTCGGGGGCCTATCCGTCACAGGTGAACGACGANTTTGGCGATGTTTTCGGTATCCTTTATGCCGTCTCCGCCCCCGGCTTTTCGGATTCCGAGATCTGGGAGATCGCGACTTTCATCCGGCGTGACCTGCTGACGGTCGACGGNGTTGCCAANGTCGATATCGACGGGCTGCCGGAAGAGGCGATTTTTGTCGAACCAGCGTCGCAAAAGATGTCACAGCTTGGCATCGATCCCAGCGTGATCATCGGCGCGATCAGTGAATCCACAGCGATCAACCCCACCGGCTTTGTCGAAACGGGCGATACCAACCTGCGGATCGACGGTCCCTCGGGCGATGATAGTGTCAATGAAATCAGCGCGTTGACCTTCGGCTTTCAGGGCGAGGTGCTGAACCTGCTGGACGTGGCAACCGTGTCGCGGGGCCGTGTGGACGCCCCCGACCACCTTTTGCGTCAAGACGGGCAAGAGGTCTTCACCCTTGGCGTTTCGGGACTGGAATCGGAAAATATCGTCGAGGTCGGCAAACGCGTCGAAGCGCAGCTTGAGACCTTGCAAACCTTCCTTCCCGTCGGGGTAGAGATCACGCCGATCTACGAACAACACCGCGTCGTGGACGAAGCCAACAACAGCTTCCTTTTGTCGCTTGCCATGTCCGTGGGCGTGGTGATCGGGGTGCTTGCGCTGTTCATGGGGGTCCGCGCCTCGGTTGTTGTCGGTGTATCGCTTTTGCTGACCGTGCTGGCCACGTTCTTCTTCATGTATCTGTTCGGCGTCAAAGTTGAACGGATCAGCCTTGGGGCCTTGATCATCGCCATGGGGATGCTGGTGGATAACGCCATCGTCATCGCCGAGGGTATGCAGCAAGAAATGCGCAAGGGGCGGCCCTCGGTCGCCGCCGCGGATACAGCGGCGCAGAATACGCAGATCCCCCTGCTGGGTGCCACGGTCATCGGGATCATGGCGTTTGCCGGGATCGGTCTGTCGCCTGACGCCACGGGCGAATTCATGTTCTCGCTTTTTGCGGTGATCGCGATCTCGTTGTTGATGTCGTGGGTCGTGGCGGTGACTGTGACGCCTTTGCTGGGGCATTATATGCTGAAGATCGGCGGGCTGGCAGATGACGACAGCGGGTATAACGGCCCGATTTTCCGCAGCTATGGCAACCTTGTCCGGCTGGTGCTGCGGTTCCGCTGGCTGGTGTTTGCCGGCCTGATCGGCACCACGGTGGCCTGTGTGATGATCTTTGGTCAGGTCAAACAGCAGTTCTTCCCTGCGTCCAACACGCCGTTGTTCTACTTTGAATACAAGGCGGAGCAAGGCAGCTCTATCCAGTCGACCTCCCGCGATCTTGCGGTGATCGAGGATTGGCTGCTCGCGCGCGACGACGTGGACACTGTGACGACGACCATCGGTGCCGGTCTGACGCGCTATGTTCTGACCTACACGCCCGGAGACAGCGACCCTTCGATCGGGCAGCTGGTGGTGCGCGCCACCTCGGCTGATGCGATCCCCGCCCTACGCGCCGAGCTTGACCAGTTCGCGATCAACGCGCTGCCTTGGGCAGAGGTGCAGACCAAGCGGATCATTTTCGGCCCCGGTGGCGGGTCGGATATCGAGGCGCGTTTTTCTGGCCCTGACCCCGAAGTGCTGCGCGATCTGGCCGATCAGGCAGAGGATATCCTGCGTGACTCAACCCCGCTGCTGCATACCGAACATGTCGATTGGCGCGAGAAAGTGCTTGTGACCCGCCCTGTCTATGCCGAGGACCGTGCGCAGGCCGTGGGCATCGGGCGCAGCGATGTGGCGGATGCGATTGCCCTGTCGACCAATGGGATCACCGCGGGCACCTACCGCGAACGGGACCGGTTGATCGACATCATCGTGCGGGTGCCGCGTGCGGAATCCGCGAGCAATGGGCAGCTGCCCGACCAGATCGTCTATTCCGCCGCGCTTGGGGACTACCTGCCGCTGAGCCAGGTGATCGACGGGTTCAAGGTCACCGCCGAAAACGCGGTGATCGAACGGCGTAACCGCGTGCAGACGATCACGGTACAGGCCAATGTCATCGAAGGCGTCACCCCGCCCACCGTCTTCCCGCAGATCCGCCCGCTGATCGA
>NZ_NHBI01000027.1:0-63514 GCF_002167505.1 Sulfitobacter sp. TMED3
CGCGCAACAGAGACTGATATCGTGGAACTCTTCCTCGGCATCGGCGACCGGCTTGTACCAGAGTTGCTGCAAAACTACGGCGTCGATCTGGCCATTGGTCGCATCCGTGAAAGCGTCGCCCTAAGCCGTAGTACACCGGTTCTGTCCATCACCGCCTGCCCCGAAGTCGCCGCACGGCTGCAGGCCGAGCCGCCGGTTTGGCTACCTGCATCAACAGACGCCGCGTCGATCAAGATTGTCGCGGATAGCGACCTTCCCCGTGGTGCGGCGCGGGTCGCCTGGCAGGGCGGGAAGCTGGAATACGATCTCGAAGAGGCAACCACGGCCGTGCGCAGCGCCTTGCAAACCGCCGCCGTTGAACTGACCGCAACCACAAGGATTGCTGAATAATGCTACATAATGACCAGGATAAAACCCAAGCAGACCTGACCGACAGCACCCCTCAGGATGCAGAAACCAAAGCGCCGGCGGGTCTGGATGGCAAAAGCCTTGATGCGATCTTTGGTGTCAAACTGGACGTTCGTGTCGTTCTGGGGCGCAGCCGTATGCCGATCTCGGAGCTGCTGAACCTGACCAAAGGGTCGGTGATCGAGCTTGACCGCCGCGTGGGTGAACCCGTCGACATCATGATTAACGATCGCATGGTCGCGCGCGGTGATCTGGTGCGCGTGCAGGGGGATTCCCTTGGAGTTGCGCTGCGTGAGATCGTCAAAGACTTCGTCTCAGAAATCTGATGTCCCCCCGTTTGCTGCCCCTGTTTGCACCGCGCGTGATGTGTGGTCTGGCCTTGGTTTTGGCCGGTGTCGTTGCGTCCGCATCGACCGGATGGGCGCAAGAGGCAGACCTTGGCAGCATGGTGCGGGACCTCTCTTCGGCTTTCGGTGACGTAACGCCGGGTACGGACGAGGGGGCCAGCCTGTCGGGCCGTCTGATCCAGCTCTTCGCGATCATTACGGTCCTCAGCGTGGCACCGGGGCTTTTGGTGATGGTCACGAGCTTCACCAGATTTGTCATTGTTTTCTCGATGTTACGGCTTGCGCTTGGGCTGAACCAAACGCCACCGAACATCGTGTTGAACGCTATGGCGCTGTTCATGACCTTCTTTGTGATGCAGCCGGTGTTCGAGGATGCGTGGGAGGGCGGGCTGGTCCCCTTGATGGAAAACGCCATCATCGAAGAGCAGGCCGTGCGCAATATATCCGAGCCGTTTTACAACTTCATGTTGGTTAATACGCGCGACAAGGATCTCCAGCTTTTCACTGATATTGCGGATGAAGCCTCGCCGCCCTCGGACGGGCCTGCTGCGCTGCCAAGCTGGCGGGTGCTGGTACCCTCCTTCATGATTTCGGAACTGCGTCGCGCGTTTACCATCGGCTTTCTGATTTACCTTCCATTCATCGCGATCGACCTGATCGTGGCATCGGTTTTGATGAGCGCAGGCATGATGATGCTGCCGCCCGTGTTGGTTTCGCTGCCCTTCAAGGTCATCTTTTTCGTACTGATCGATGGGTGGTACATGCTGGCTGGATCGCTGATTCAATCCTACGTGTCCGGATAAACCGCCGCGGTCATAAATAGCCATGTCAAACAAGAATAGTTTCGGCTATCCTTGTGCGATAATATCCAGCCTGCGGGAATCGACGATCTCATGAACCAGTTTGTACCCCTTCGCAAACATCGCCACATGTCCGGCGCGCAGAAATCGGCGATCCTTTTCCTGTGTTTGGGNGAGGAGAGGGGCGGCGCGATCATGCAGCAGCTTGATGTTGATGAGATCCGCCAGATCACNACCGCTATCTCGACGATGGGCGAAGTCGACGCNGGTATCGTCGAAGAAATCATCGCGGAATTTGATGAAAAAGTGAATCACAGCGGNAGTGTGGTCGGCTCNATTGATGCTGCGCGCGGATTGCTGAAAGAATTCCTCCCCGAAGATCGTGTTGCTGAAATTTTGCAGGAAATTGACGGCAAAAAGATCGATAACGTTTGGAAAGACCTNTCGGATCTGGACGAGAAGGAGTTGGTCGCCTTTCTNCAGAAGGAACANAACCAGACGATCGCGGTCATCCTGACNCGAATCCGGCCTGACGTCGCAGCGAAGGTATTGCCGCTTTTGGGGGCCGAACGNGCCGCCGATCTGATNGAGCGCATCATGGGCATGGACAAGCTNCCGATCGATACGATTCAGAATATCGAAAACACATTGCGTGAAGATGTGTTGGCCAAGGCCGGGAACAGCGCTGAAGCCCGGATCGAGAGCCAATTGGTGTCGATTTTCAACAAACTCGATGAAGATATGTTGGTTAATCTCACCCGCAACCTGGAGGAGCGCCAGCCCGATAAGCTCTTGTCGATCAAGCAAAAAATGTTTGTTTTCGATGATTTGGTTAAATTCAACGAAATGATGTTGGGTAAAATCATGCGCGAAGTGAGCGGGAATACCCTGCCGATGGCGCTGCGTGGTGCCAAGAAAGAAGTGCGTGAACATTTCCTGGCGTCCCTGCCTTCGCGATCACGNGGAATGCTGCAGGATGAAATGTCTTCAATGGGCCCTGTCCGGTCCAAAGATGTTAAAGGCGCGCAGGCTCAGTTGGTCGAAGCCGCATTGCGTTTGATGTCGGAAGGGGAGGTGTCCTTGCCCGAAAACGACGACGATATGATGTCGGATATGCCGAGCTGATCAGCGATACAGGCGAGATGCAGAGAATGTGACAGCNGTCACATCGATTGTGATCGGCACGAACTGGCCGCCCAGATTATAAGACTGCAGTAGATCAAGCGCTATTGAATTTGCCTGAAATCCCTGTGGGTTAACGGCATCTGAAATGGCAACGTAGCGCGCGATCAGNTTCTCACGCTCCGCCGGATCCGCCAGTTTTTCGAGGTCGAATTTATCAGCGAGAAGGGCCTTTTGTTTGTCGAGATCAAGGGCAGACATCTGTTCGGGGAGTGACAAGGCGACTTGGAAGAAGTTAGTCAACTTCTCGNTGGCCAGTACTTCGAACCAGTTATTAATACCGCTAAACTTGTCACGAAATTCCAGCACCGTGCCNACGGTCTCGTTCTGGGCGTCATTTTCGTTGATGTATTGCCGATTATAGAAGCGCGTCGTCACATCATTTAGGAAATCCGGGTCCGTCAAATCAGGGGTCTGCGGACCTGCCTCTGTCGTGAAGCCAAGGGCCAGATGCATTTCGCGGAAGCGGCTGTCGGTCAGTCGGTTCAGCAGGGATGAAGGTTCGACCGGATCGGATTCCAGCATTTTGCGGATCAGCCCTTTGCCGAAAATCTGGTCTTCCAGGTCAAAGGCCCGCATCACAAAGCTGTAGACCTCGAAATCCGCGATCAGCTCTTCCGGGCTGGAGATGTCGCCGATTCTGTTGCGAAACGCTTCTTCCGCGCGTTTGTTGGCGGCGGAATCACGCATCAGATCAAGCTGTTTGTCCCGCGTTGCGTCAATCAGCTTGAGCGCGGTGGANCTGCCTAAACCTGAAATGCTGATCATAGGTTNACCCTATTCCGCNGCCGTGGCTGTGTTCNTTTCCCGGATCATTTTGAACAATTTNTCTTCATATTCGATCAGGGGGCGCAATGTGCGCATCGCTTTGTAGAAGTCAGCAGAAGACACGTGAGCCGCGGCTTCAAAAATGTGGCTGGCCATCTCGTCGTGGAAAACCGGCGCAAGCGCGCCTAGTTTCNTTTGNATGATCGACACCAATTTTTTACGGGTCGNNGGCTCAAGCAAGGCGGTCTGGATGAAGAAATAGACCTCTTTTACAGGGGTGCGCTCTTCATCCTCTTTTAGCAGATCGGCTTCACGCACGATGTCAGCCTGATTCTCGATCACAATCATCTGACGGCGATCGGCGTTGCGCACGACACAGCCGTTAATCAGGATCCGCTCGTTCGGTTTCAGGGTTAATCGCAGCGCCATAAAGCTTACTCCGCCGCGACTTTTGCAGCCCGTCCGCTCAGACCGTNGATAATACTGCGGTTAATATCAATCAAAGGCTTCACATTTTTAGACCCTGACAGGACCGCTTTGGTGTGGTTTTCCACCCAAAGAGCCAGCGAGATCAGCGCAGCGCGCAAATCGGCCGTCAGCCCGTTATCCTTCTCGGCCAAATCGGCCTTGAACGTGAGCCAAACGCGCTGGTTCTCCCANAGGGTNTCNCGCAGGCCATCTGCAAGCATCTGAAGCTTTTGAGATTTTTCCGCAGCACCGTCAAATGCTTCGAATTTGTTTTCAAGTTTGGATGTCACGCTCGCCAAAATCCGACGCTCAATCTGGCGCGGATCTTCGGTGTGCGAGATGGTCCGCTTATACGCGGTTACACTCATTTCACTGCCTTTTTATTCTGCCTCGGTTCAACTATAGGGTGGCAGAGTTAAGGGAGAATTAAAAAATCCTTAATTTCTTGAAAGCAAGGATAATTTTCAGCACTTGNTTTTAAATCATGCTTTGCATGTCACACTGTGGCGGGGTTTTNGGTGGGCNGCAGTGTTAATGAATNTGCTGGCCNGGNGTNACCGCGCGCAGCATTTCACGGTGAAAGCTGTGGGCGATATTATCAGCGGAAAGCAAGCCGTCAGGGGCGGTGCCGTCACGCTCGGACTGGGCGAGGGAAACGATGATATGNCCGATGTGGTGGCCAAGTTGAACGGGGCACGCAGGTGTCAGGGCTGATTGGGCGCAGGGTTCGATCAAAACGATGGCGTCATCTTCCAGATCAAGGCCAAACTCCTGATCTAGAACATCGGCCAAGGAAGCGCCGGAAATGATCTCTTCTCCGGCGTAGATCGCGAAGGGGGGCAGATCAGCGTCCTCTGCGGCGACGGTGAAACGGGTGATCGGCGACGCGAGCAGTGACGACAGGATGCGGCCCAAGGGTGTGTTGCAGGGATCGGCGCAAAATTCCAGCCGACCGCCCCAGATGTGCCCCATCAAATCAGAACGCATAGTTAAAACTTCCCCAAGTGTCGCGTGTGCAACCCCAAGGTATCTTCCCGACACGGTTTTTTGAATTCCGGATTTGTTAAACTTCGCAAGCGGATCTTGAATTTCAACAAGGATCAGCGCAGCGGTTTTGCGCTGACACTTGCGGTGATTTCGGCAAAATTCCCCCGATCACCCATATTTTTGGGAACCAAATATGGGGCGAAATGTTATCCACAGCACAAGTATTGGTGGGCGGGGCAAAATATGGCTGCATGTTCACCCATATGCGAATTTACAATAAATNTGTTGAGAATGTGCGGCAAGTGTGAGNGCGNAAAGGTGCGATTCTCTCGCCGTNCAGGTACGGGCANCCCTTACGTCGGATCGAANGCATTCANNCCGCNNGTGCGCAGCATATACCCGCTGGAGCGTACCGTTTCGACGGAAATACGNTCNTCAAATGTGTCCGCAAATTTCTTACGGATTTTCGCNACGTGGACATCAAATTTCCGATCACCATATCGCCACGGCCGAGATTCCACGGCGAGACTAAGCGCATCGCGGGTCACTATTTGCCCGTCTTGGGCGAATAATACCCGCATGATCTGAGCTTCCGCCGTCGTTAATCCGGCGCGCAGGGCGATATACGCTTCGACATCCCAGCTCACATCTTGAGGCTGTTCAATTGACGGCGTAGGGGTTGGTAGGCGTCGGTTCAGTCGTAAAGACAGCTCGCGCAGATTGCAGGGCCATGTGAGGACATCGATCGCACCCGCTTCAAACGCATCGGCACCCCATNCCCCCTTCANCTCTTGTATCGCGAGCACGACTCCGGGCTGCGCTTGGGTGGTGAGCGTGCTGATCANCGGGGCCGGGTNGCTGNTCGCTTCGGTCATATCGACGAAAATGGCGTTAACGNTTTCNNTGTTGTGTAGCCAATNTTCGCAGGCGTCAAAGTCTATACATTCAAAGTCGAANTTTAGGATAACCGTAAATAAATAGTTCAGGGCGTTGCGCACCGAAGGTGCCGTNGAGANGAGTAGGATNTTGGTCATTNATCGCGCNGCCCCAATGGGTTGACCGATGGATGTTCGGNAANGGATAGCATTGCGGCGAGACGCGGAAAGGACACGATGATAACGGCCATATACTAGGAANGGNAGCGATGAGCTGGGTTATCCCTTTGTTGCACGAACCCGTGGNCGAAATCAAAGTCAGAGTTATGCGGCAATAATTGGGCCTGCTTGTCATGAAAAAGCCATACGTTCACTATTCTTTAACCTTCCACGCTATGTATATNCTTGCAGACTGCAGAACGCGTCTGAGAGAACCTCAAGAATAGGCGCTAGAAAATGGCAGACATACTTGAAATTGTTGCGCCAAAGCGGCGTGCGCTNGCGGCGGCCAAACGGCTGGTCCATTTGCGCGACGAGGCGGTGCAGGATGAAAACATGCGCGCGGTGATCCTTCACGCGGCAGAAGTTGTGGCCAAGTCGGGTGTTCTGTCCNCAGTCGCNGAGAGTGGTCAGAAACGGCAAGGTTTTGCCACATCTGACCTGCCGAGCTTGCATCCCGACCGCCACCGGTTGAATTAATCCACCGCAGTTTATCTTGAGTTCGTAAGTTGTTGTCCTNTCGCCATTCCTTGCGGCGGGCCAACCTATACTTAAGAGACATTGACAATTTTTGTGAGGTTGGCGGACAATCCTGGTATTCTAGTAGAGTTTCCAAGATTTGTTCACGAGGCTTCATCCCGCACCGACGTAGTAAAGGCGCATACGAAAGTGACAGAGTTTACAGATCCCCCCGTTTCCGAGGCCGCAATTCGCGTGATTACCGCATTCGCTGGCCGTGAATCCGCAACCGTGCAAGACATTCTGGCGTTGTCGCAGGCGCTTCCCGCCGCGCTNGCCGGGCTCCAGCCCGCAGCCGCCAAGGCTGAAATCAGCAAGGTAGCAGCGCAGTTTACGACTGAAACCGCCATTCCCGCGGTGCCGGTTGCCGAGTCGTTTACGGATGATTCCGTCACCTGCCTGTGCTGCGGCCGATCCTTTACCATGCTCAAGCGTCACCTGCGCGCAGAGCACGGGTTGAGCGAGAGCGAATACCGGATCAAGTTCAATCTTGATGATGATCATCCCCTCGTTGCACCGAACTATTCTTTGCGCAAAGCGGATTATGCAAAGAAAGCCGGCCTTGGTCGCTATGCCCGCGACGAGGCGGTGCAGGCAAATCTTGGGTCGCAGCTGTAAAGTTCAAATGCCTTTCCTTTGCCACCGTTTTGTCCTGCGGAGCACCTAATCCCCCTCGATACATGTCTCTGAGGCAGTCGGTGCAGAAGCACGTCTGCCGAACCGGCCCCCGTGGTCGCGAGAATAGAGGCAGGACATATGGCAGCGACGACACAGCCGCGCGTATTTAAAAAAGTAGAAGTTATNGAAGGCGGTGGACATCACGGTGGCGGCTGGAAGGTCGCCTATGCTGATTTCATGACNGCGATGATGGCGTTCTTTCTGCTGATGTGGATTCTCTCGAGCGCNGACGAGCAAAAGCTGCGCGGGATTGCCGAATACTTTACCAATGCGACCCTGCCCGGCGGGAGTGGTGTATTGGACGGGGCGACCTTGGGGCCACCCGGTACATTGACCGCTTCGAATGGGGCAATTGTGGCCCGTGGCAGCGAGCTTGGGAAAATCGACGATCCGGCCTCGGCCAAGTGGGAAATCCGCGACGAAACCGCGACGTCGGTGCCGGATGAGACGCAGATCGGCTCGGAAGACGGTGCCCATGAAAACCCCGCCGCGGCCAATGTTGCCAGCGCGTCGCAAACCGCATCCGATGGGTCAAAGTCGGCTGGCGATGCGACCATTGATAATGTGCACGCGCTGGACAATGAAAAGTTCAAAAAGCTGGAGCAGGATATCTTGCAGGCGATGCAGGAGAATCCCGACCTTGATCCGCTGAAGAAAAACCTGATTTTCCAGCAAACACCCGAAGGCTTGCAGATCCAGATCATCGATCAGGAAGGGCAGCCGATGTTCTATAGTGGCCGTGCCGAAATGCAGGGTGCCACAGATCAGCTGCTCGCGAATTTGGGTAAGTCTTTGGCGCGCCTGCCGAATAAAATCACGCTGTCAGGGCACACCGATGCTGTCCGCTTTGCCAATAGNCAGAAATACGACAACTGGGATCTGTCNTCGGACCGTGCCAACGCCACGCGCCGTGTTTTCGAAGCCTCGGGCGTTGCACGTGATCGTATCATCCGCGTGTCGGGCCTTGCCGATACCGCGCCGCTNGTGCCCGAAAATCCGACCGACGCGTCTAACCGTCGGATCACGGTGTCGGTTCAATATCAGAAGGTCGAGGACTATGCCGGCGATGACGTAGCCCCGACGCAGATTGATGCGGCGACACCGCCAGCNGANACCGGCGAGAAGCTATATAAGGCGTCGATCCCTGCGCCCGTAGCACCACAAAACAGTGGCGAGGTGCAACGGGTCGCACAGAATGTCGATCCTGTGGCGGCACCTTTGAAGGATGATGTATTCTTGAACCTGCGCAACGCGCTGCGGTGATCAGGCTCTGATCAACTCGCCCAAGGTGGGGACCCGTCGGCTGGCAAAGATCGGCCGGCGGGATCGTTCGACCGAGCGGCGCAGGAACTCTGGCAGCATGGGGTTTGCTTCTTCATTTACCATCGTGCCGCGCGGTGCAGCGACCACGGGGTCGGCTGTGGGAATATCAAGGCCGAGCATCTTGGCAGGGTCCAGCCCTTCTTCCAGCGCGTAGTTGTAGTTCACGGCGTAATCGACCGCTTCTTCCAGCACCACCGGGTCCGATGCGACCAGCGCCATCAANCGGCGTTCGTCGGAATAGAGGAATTGCTTGGTCTTGAANCCNTCNACCTCGGGGACAAAGCAGGTGTTTTCNCGGCGCAGCTTCAGCAGNTTNACCAAACGATCCGGCATCAAGTGGCGTTCATCGCGGCGAAACACGATCATGCTGCAGGTNCCAAAGCTGGACAGGCACGCCGCGAGGCAGATATGATCCGGCCAGCCCGAGAATGCGAATTTCACATCGTCCGCATCAATCAGGACAATCATTGTGGTTTCAACATCCGAGATCACGGCACTCTCCAGCTTATTCTGAAGNTTACCTTAGTCACACCATGGAAAGATAGCAATTGGTCTTGAGCGACAAATTTTTAAACTTGGAANNACATGAACTGTNCTTGAGATTTCAATGAAAATGCCTAAAGTGCTTGGAAACTTGCAAGTGGAAAACAAATGACGATTATTCTGGGCTTCGTGGTCGTGATGGGCATGGTCTTTGGGGGNTATATGCTCTCTGGCGGGGACATGGGCATCATCACCCACGCGCTACCGTTCGAAGGNATGATGATCGGCGGTGCCGCGCTTGGCTCGTTTATTGCGGCGAATTCCTTTGCCAATATCGCGGGGGCAGGGCGCGCGCTGGTCAAGGCATTCAAGGGGCCCAAGTGGAATTCGGGCGACTATGTGGACCTGCTGAACCTCATGTATACGCTGGCCCGCAAGTACCAGCAAAATGGCATGCTCGCGCTGGATGAACATATTGAAAACCCGCAAGAAAGTTCGATCTTTTCGCANTANCCCAAGCTGCAGAAAGACCACTTTGCCATTGATCTGATCACCGATAGNTTCCGTATGCTGGCGATGCAGTTCGATGANCCGTATCAGGCGGAAGATGTCATTAACCGCAAGCTNAANAAGCACCACCACGAAGCNTTGGTGGCCCCNCACGGGCTGACCACNGTCTCCGACGCGCTACCCGCCATCGGGATTGTTGCGGCGGTTTTGGGNGTGATCAAGACNATGTCGTCGATCGACAAGCCGCCTGCGGTTCTGGGNGCGATGATCGGNGGCGCGTTGGTCGGGACATTCCTTGGGGTTTTCCTTGCCTATCTTTTCGTCTCTCCGGTCGCCAACCGTCTGCAAGCCATCGAAGAGCAGGACGGCATTTATTACGCCGTGATCCGCGACATCTTTATCGCGATCCTGCATGGCCATTCGCCCGCGATCTGCACCGAGATCGGGCGCGGCAACATTCCCACCAGCCTGCAGCCCAGCTTTTACGAGATGGAAGAGGCCCGCAAACAGATGCCAGAGGCCGCATAACCCATGGCCGGACGCCGTCAGATCGCTGCGCTCAAGCTGATCAACACCATCCGGCAACACGAGCTGGATGCCATCGGGGCACAGCTTTCGGGCCTGCGGGCACAGCAAACATCGCTGACGGAACAAAGTGCGGCGCTGACCCAGCGGGCGATTGCTGAACAGACGGGCAGCACCTTGGAAACACAGGCCTATTTGCCCGCCTACCTATCCTCGGTTGACCGGCAACAACGTGGCTTGGCGGCGGAGGGGGATGCGCTGACAGGGCAGATCGACACGCTAGAGAATGCGCTTTTTGCGCAGTTCCGCGCGCTTAAGACCACGCAAACAGTGCTGTCAAAAGCGCAAACCGAGGCGAAAGCCGATGCTGACAGGGCAGAACAGGCCGCACTAGACGACGCGTCGCGCGCGCTGTTTGCGTTGCAGCGCCGGTAACGCTCTTTGCCTTAGCGCCCGCTGCTGAATTTTGACACCACACCCAGCGAATTCTTGTTCTCTACATTCCGGATGACCAGCACGCAGACCGGCCAGCCCGAGGGCATCAAACCTTGCGAGGTTGGCACCGCCATGACGCTGGCCGACCCGTCGTTGATGGCAAAGGTCAGCACGACATCCGCCTGCGACGTCGCGACTGATTTTGCGAGATCCGCAGTATCGTCAAAGGTCACGATGCTTTCGGTTTCAAGCCAGCTGGCAACATCCGGGTGATCGACCGCCGCGATGGTCAGCGGTTGCGCGGGATTGCCGATGGGTTCGGCACAGGTGGCGAACCATGCCCGCAGCTGAGCCACAGCGGTGGATGCGCTGCCCGCCGCGCTGTGATCCGTATCCGAGGCGGCTTCGATCACACAGACCGCCGCATCCGCAATCGCGCCCGCGCCGATCAACTGCGAGAGCGTGTCGCGTTCGTTCTGGGTGATCCATTTATTCAGCAACGGCGCGCCGACGATTTCGACACCTGCGGCCAGACGTCCAACGTCGGCTTTGCCAAGCTCGAACTCCGGTCCGTATCCCGCGCGTGTGATCTGTTGCACCAGATGTTCCGCGGCGGTCTTTTTGATGACAGACGGCGTCTTGCGGGCCTGCTGTTCCAATGCGGCAGAAAAGGCCGTTGGCGGGGCGACTTGCACGGGCGTGTCGGGTGCCGGCGCGTCCTCTTGCGCGAGACGGGGGAGGGAGATGATAATTTCTGTCCCCACGTCTTCGCGGCTGAAGAACGTGATCTGCCCCTGATGGTGATCGATGATGACTTTGGCGATGGTCAGCCCCAGCCCTGTGCCCCCCTTGGATCGGCTGTCAGAACTGTCGCCTTGGGTGAATTTTTCAAACACCGACGCCTGCGCGGCAGCCTGAATGCCGGTGCCGAAGTCGCGGATCGAAATGCGCAGCTGATCCCCGACCGCGTGCAGGGCAATCAGGATCTCCCCGCCGTGTTCCGAAAACTTCACCGCGTTGGACAAGAGGTTATCCAGCACCTGCACCAAGCGTTTGGAGTCGCCATAGGTCAGCATTACATCGTCATCGGGGGTATCGACACGGCGCAACGATACACCTGCGCGTTCGGCGTAAAGCTGGTTCGGCACCAGCGCCGTATTCAGCGTCTCGGACAGGTTCAGCGTCTTCATCCGGAAATCAAGCGTGCCGGTTTCGATTTTCTCCATATCCAGAATACTGTTGATCAGCAGGATCAGCCGGTCACAGCTTGAGGCGGCGATGGTGATCAGCCCCTTCATCTTGTCNGGCAACTGCCCCGTNGCACCTGACAGCACNAGCCCCAAGGCCCCTTTGATAGAGGTCAGCGGCGTGCGCAATTCATGGCTGACNGTGGACAGGAATTCGGTCTTTGCTTTTTCGGCCACCTTGCGCTGCGACACATCGCGGTAGATCGCGATNAAGCGCGGTTCGTCCTGGGCGGGGCAGACATATTCAAGGCTGATGTCGTAGGTGATGCCTGATTTCGCCTCGACCTCCCANGTGACGCGCCGCTCTGGCCCNTTGATAAGGCCGGCGCAGCGTTCGCGCAGACTGTCATAATCCCGTTTGCCAATCAGGTCNGACAGGCTCTTGCCGCGCCAGTCGTCGCTTTCATCATGTCGCATCAGNTGTCGTGCGACCGATGCATTGGCNTACATCACCGCATAGGTTTGCGGNTGGAAGACAACNACATGNTCCTGCAACAGTTCCAANGTGTTGTTGAACCGCGCCTCTGACACGCCTTCGCGGGTCTTGGTCATATCCGAGGCGACAATCGCGATCTCGCGCAGCTGTTTTTCGCCGTCGGTGATCGGAATAAAGCTACATTGCAGCCAGACCGCCTTNCCGTCGGTTTTA
Source organism: Sulfitobacter sp. TMED3 (assembly GCF_002167505.1). Lineage (NCBI taxonomy): Bacteria > Pseudomonadati > Pseudomonadota > Alphaproteobacteria > Rhodobacterales > Roseobacteraceae > Sulfitobacter > Sulfitobacter sp. TMED3. The sequence continues at coordinate 12,424 of NZ_NHBI01000027.1, forward strand.
TGCAGAACGATGGTGCCTTTCCACGGGGTGCCCGACATCATGGCGGGCAAGACATCGCCCGTCAGCACACCGCGATTGCCGGCATCCATGACATCAACCAACGGCGTGCTGATCAGCGCCTCGCGGGACCGGCCGCTGGCTTGGACAAACTGGTCGTTCACATGGGTGATCGCGCCGTTCTGGTTCAGCATGCAGAACACGGTATGGGCCTCTACCGCGTTGCGATAAAATTGCTTGGANCGAACNTCCGACTTCAGCACATCCTTGCGGGCNTGGGCCTGTCGCGCGTTTTCGCGCAGCTGGAAAATCAGGAACAACAGCGAGAATACGATCAACAGCAGCGTGCCCAACACCAGCCACTTGTAGGTTGATGCAATGCGCAAGGCGGAACGTTGCAGGTAATTCTCGTAGGGGCGCGCGCGCAAAGAGATTAGCAGCTCGTGCACCGATTGATAATTTTGCGGNGGCAGCCAGACGGTGCCACCGGCGGCAATCGCCTCTGGGCTGCCGGTATCCTGNCCCAGCAGGGTGTCGACAAGAATGGTTAACGCCGCCTGCGGCACGCCGGGGATCGTNCCCANCACCCAATCNGGATACAACATGGTACTGGCCCAGAACGGATAGCCTGGATGATCGACAGGGGACACGGGGCGGAAATCGTTCATATCAATCACGCCGTCGCGTGCCAGCGCTTCGAGCACACCGGCGCGCACGACGCCCACATCCACCAGACCGGCTTGCACGGCATAGACGACCTCGCGTTGGTTCCCGCCCGAAAACAGCGCGCGGGACGCGATATCGTTGATATCCAGCCGGTACTTGCGAAACTCTTGCAGCGCGAGCTTCCAGCCGGTCATTTCNTCGGCNGACACCCCCATGATGCTGCGACCCGCGATATCCGGGATGGCGCGAATATCGCTGTCAGCGGTGGTAAAGACGACGACGCTGGTTTTATCATANACCTGNCCNTCCCACATCTGNGCGACAGAGAGCAGCGGGCGGGCGTTGCTTTCGACCTCNGCCACGACAAAGGCCGCGGGATCGACAAGGAAGAAATCCAGCGCGCCTTGCGAGATTTTATTGATCATTGTGGCGTCGGTGTAAGGCGCGATCTTGAAACGGTAGTTCAGTTCTGCGCCCTGTGCGGCGGTGTTCAGCGCGGCGGCCATTGGCAACCAGCTGTCCAGCGCGCGGGTNATCCCTTCNGACGCGAGAATACCGATGGTGATGTCACGGGGCGCATCCATCGTGTCGGCCTGCTGACCAGCCGCCGGTTGNAGTGCACCGATCAGGGCGATAGCGGCACCCAAAAGCGTTNGACGCAGCTTGCCCCATGCCTGTTTCACGATTTTAGCGCCCGCCATATTCTCTTTCTGGTTCATCTCGTCGCTTTGCGGACNCCGGAAAGCATAGTCAAAGCCCGCCTCCTGCTATCAAACATCACAACGTCAAACCACTTGTAAAAGCANCCAAAGCGATCGATTCCATTNCGCCCCCGCGGCATNTGCTGCGGANCANGGCAANNTGGATGTCGTCTGGTGCTGTCCTTTCACTACTGCTCTNACTGCGTTTTTTGCTGCGCCTCGTTGATCGGGCGCTTTTTGCAGTTGCGAAAAGGCTAGGCGGGGCGGGCTTTTTTGGCAATGGTAAACTCCGTTTCTGCCTGCAGNGCAGGGNGAATAGTGCCACTGCAGCAGCAGGTACCTATCCTTTGGNATANCGCCATAGCCACAAGCTGCTTTGGACTACCCGCCTAGGCCCGCGACGCCCTTGGGATTTAGCGTTAATTTCATCTTAACAGCCACCAAACACAGGCTGAAACAAATCCAAGGTGAAGACGATGGCAAACGCAACATTCCTAGAACTGGCCCAGATCGCCAACAACTCCTCCCTGCGCGAGGCGGTTTTGGGTGCAGTACTTGGCATCCATGTTTCGGGAAACNCNNCCGACNCCGTCTTGGACATCACGGCCGACAGCACCGCGCTTAAACTCGCGGCGGACCGGATGCGCTGCGCNCGCTATGTCATGCCGACAGATGCGGACCCAACGCAGGCCATCCAGATCAACGCTGGCTTCTCTCATGTGCAGGACGTCTGGGCCTCGCCCCAGGCTGCACATCCCGACCTGACCCAGGAGACAATGACCATCGCCACGCCTGACTTTATCGTGGTACCCTCCGACACGCATATCGTCGTCAATAANTTTGACGTCGCCCGCGGCGATGCGATCACCTTCCTGGGTCAGTTTTCTTCCCGCGCCGATCTGCGCGCTGCCATGTGCCTGACCGGGTCCCGCGATTTGCGCGACGGTGACGTCATCATCACGATGGAAAACGGGGCCCGCGCGGTCTTCGTTGGTGCCGCTGCCCAGGCCGAAGATCTGATCGANGCTGTGTTTGATTTCTCTGCCGAAGGGCAGACAGCNTTCAAACTGGCCGACGCGCTGAACAACGCGACCTCGGCCGAGATCGACGCCTTTGTGACCGCCCTCGGCACCGATGAATTCGACCGCGCCTTTGGTGTCGGCAGCGCTGCGGTGTTGCTTGCAAACCTCGACACCCCTGCCGCGACGCGTCTGTTGAATGTGCTCGAGGCNGAAGAANTGGACGAGCTGTTGCACAATGTCGGTGCCGGCACGCTCAAGCTGCTGCTCGAAGAGCTGACGCTGACGGAACTTGTGAACTTCCTGAGCGGCGTGAACGAGACTGTGGTCGNCGCGATGGCAGACCACATGGGAGCCACAACAATAGATGCCCTTTTGTGGGGCAAAAGCCCGGCAACGAAAGGAGGTATGCGTCAAAGTTAACTGGTTTGCCCTGTCAAAGCGGCATGCCTCGCCGCAGNCAGGGCCCGAGAAAGCACCGTGTTCGACCCGATATGATTTGAAAGGATTTAACAGCAGACGGGCATCGAANGCGGCGCTTTCCCTTTTTCGTGAACCCTCAACGCGCGAATTTNCGCGGGGCAGAGTTCATCAGCTTAATCGATTTTCGGGCCTGCTCCGGCCCTTACTACTTTGCCCTGTGGACCGGCGTAGGTGCCGGCCACGGGGGCTTTTTGCGTTTTCGAAGATGTAAGCCGTTGACATCAAGCCAACCCGCTAGGGCTTAAAGCCGGACGAGGTGATTATCCCACATCAGCGGTTTTTCCGGGTTCAACCTGCCAGAGAGACGCTGAACGATACCGGTACCGCTGGTCACNANAAAATCNNCCGGNGCCGCNGCAACACCGCAGACATCGGTAAGCGCGATACTACGGGTGTATGACGCGGTTGCCGCGTCAAAGACCTGCACCAAACCGGCACGGGGCGAGGTGACGGCAATCTCGGACCCGTCGTCCGACAGGGCAATACTGCCGATGTACCCGTGCATATCTTCGGCACCGTCCAGCAAGAGCGGTGTTTCCCCTTGCTGATGCAGCCCGACAAGCGCGGGGGCATCGCCGTCGCCTTGCCATTGCATCCCGAANGCGACACGCCCGTCGGACCCTACGGCCAGATGCCGGATCGAGTTGCGGTGCATGTCATGGGGCAGTTCTATCTGCTCTAGAATACGNCGGTCGTTGATGTAGGTGAGGTTGGGCCGCATGGTNGGGATATTCAACTTGGCGCGCCCTGAATCGGGATGCGTATCAATCCCGCCGTTCGCCACGACCAGCGTGTCGCCACCGGGCAGACGTTTGATATCATGGGGGCCGACTCCGCCGCTGGCAAATTCATCGACGCGTACATATCCAAGCGCCACGTCCCAGACACCAATNCGCCCGATGCCGTTGGCATAGTCATTTTCGGTCGTGTAAAGCAGGCTCCCGTCGGCGGAAAAAGCCCCGTGCCCGTAGAAGTGCCGCCCCTCGGGCGCGTGCAGCGTGGCCTTGACCCGCCCCGACATGCAGTCGATCACCAGTGCGAAATTGCCGGGGCGNCGTGCAAAGGCGACAGCNTGCGGCTTGGACGGATGCGCCGCCGCCGCGTGGCCGCGACCGGGCAGGGGGATTTCGAANACCACCTCAAGCGCCGCGTCGATNCCGCAGAGCACAAAGCTGCCNTCGCGCAGACCGGCAGCGGCAAGATAGGCCGGCCCNCCCGCATCGGCCCAAGTNGGCGCGGGCACCAATCCTGATGCCAGCATCCCTGCAATGAAATGGCGGCGGTTGGTCATGGGATCAATCTCCGTCCAATGCGTTAAAGCCCGAAGCGACGCCCAAATGCGGNCCCAGATCNNNGCGGGCCACATCGCGGATCGCGGCAACAGATTGCTGCAACACCTCTACACGCANACGGGATTGCGGCTTGGCCGTTCCAGCGAACACAGGGTCGTCCAGGTCGGCAGCGATTGCCAGCGCCTCGTCAAACCGGTCGTCAAAGGCGGCCACCACGGCCACGTCATCCGCCGCCAACCGCTCCGCCAGATCCTGCAGAGAGGTGAGCGCGACCACGACATTGCGCAAAGACCGCCCCGATCGCCGCGTCTCTGCCCGATTGGGGCGCGGGCGGTCAAAGCTGCCCATGGGGCGTCCGATGCGGGTGTCGGCGGTAAATTCCAGCCCGAGGTTCAGCGCCTTGAAAAGCTCTTGCGCGGCTTCCTCGGTGCTGCGGTAGGGGCCACCNTCGGCNGGGGTGGCAACGGCCTCGGCATAGCCAGAGGTCCAGCCGTCCAGAATGGCTTGGGACTGCGTGGNGATATCGGCAGTTACCGTCTGCACCAAGGCGCAGCGATAGCCGGCATCGCCCATCGTGCTGATCTGATCGTCATACAGCAGGAATTCGAGCGCATAAAAACCGCGCCCCGCGATGGAGACATCGGCATAAGCCTGCGGGTCACGGCCCACGGGATCGGCATCCGTGATCAGCCCCGCGAGCGTTTTGGGTGTGGCCCCACGGCTGTCGGGCCAGAAGGCCAGCGCAAAGGCGCGGTTGTCGGTCTCGGACGGGCCAAAACGCAGATGGCTCACCGCGATCCACGCGTCAAAGGCATCNTGGTAGGCATNGCGCAACGCGGCGTCATCGGGGGCGCAATTCTGCTGGGCNACGGCGGCCAGTGCATCCGTANGCTCTGCCANTGTGGTNTAGCGGGGCAGGATGTGNTGATCGACCACATCGCGCANAACGGCAGNGCCNACCTCGGCCGCAGCACCCAATGGTGCGCANAAAAGACCAAGGGCGAGGACCAGTTTTTTCATGTTACAAACTTTCCAGATAGTGGATTAAAGCATCACGGTCTGCGGGCGGCATGTCAATGACGCGATTCTTGGCGGGCTCGGCCTCTCCGCCATGCCAAAGCACGGCTTCCAGCAGTGACCGCGCGCGCCCGTCGTGCAGGAATTGCGTNTGTCCCGATACGGTTTCGGTCATCCCAATCCCCCACAGCGGCGCNGTGCGCCATTCGGTGCCGGTGGCGCGNGCCTCGGGGCGGTGATCGGCCAAGCCNTCGCCCATGTCATGCAGCAGCATATCGGTATAGGGCCAGATCAGCTGAAAGCTTTGCTCTGGCTGATCCTTCAGGCGATGGGTGACAAAGCTGGGCTGGTGGCAGTCGGCGCAGCCCGTTTCATGGAACACCTGTTTGCCGCGCAGCACCTCGGGGGCGTCCGCGTCACGACGGGCGGGCACGGCAAGGTTGCGGCTGTAAAAGGTGACCAGATCCAGCCCTTCGGCGTCAATCTCGAACCCTCGCACGTCACCGGCCCCATGAGGCGCGTTCACGCAGGCATCCTGAATGGTCGAACAATCGCCAAATGGATCGCCGAAGATCGGGTTAGAGATGCCGATATCGCCCGCAAAGGCCCCAGCTGATTGTTCGCGGATCGTGGGCATCCCGGCCTTGAGCCCGAAACGGCCCAGCATCGGCATGTTGTATTCCTGCGACCAGACGATATTGGCGCGGCCCGAAATACCGTCACTATCCGCGTCATTAGGGTCTGTCAGTGCCAGAATATCCGCGGCAGGGATCGCTTCGAGAAGCCCAAGCCCGATCATCTGCGGCGTCACACGGGGCGACAGCATNGNNTCGGGGTGCAGCGGACCATAGCCAAGATCAGCCGCGGTGTATGTCGGGTGCCGCAAGGACACGACCTGCCCGCCCGACAGGGTCACGGGGACTTCGGTATAATCGATCTGCAAGCGGTATTCGGCACGATGCCCCGAGACGGCGAAATCCTGCATTTGCGTGCCGTATGTGGGTTCGGCGAGCGTGGCCAGATACCCTTCGATCTCTTTGATATTGCCGGCGTCTTCNTTGCCCGGAATNGACACGCGCAGAAACATGGAAATCGCGNTGTCGTCGGGGCCNTCGGGCGGGTGNCCGCGCCCGTCCTTGATGTGGCAGCTTTGGCACGACCGCGCGTTGAACAAGGGACCCAACCCGTCAGAGGCCAGCGTCGAGGAAGGCGACGACACCCANAGCTTGCGAAACAGCCCATTGCCCAGCTTGAAGGTCAGCTCGTCCTCGAACGACATATTGCCCGAGGCCTGCGAAAACGCATCGGCGTTCATGCGCGGGCGTACGGTGGCCGCGCCGCCGCTGTTNACCTCGAACGGGCTGGGGGCGTCAAAACTGTCGGGTGGGGCGGTCACATCGGCGATACGGGCCGTTTCATCGGCGGTACGCGGGATGATATNNAGATGGGGTTCATCAAGCGGCCCGGCGTAGACCGGACCGCTCAATAGGGGCAGGGACATCACCAGGGCCTGAGGGATAAAAGACCGGAGGAAACGCATATTCTGCCCTATTTCGATATTAGAAGGGGATGACCAACGATGCCCCGACAGCGGTAAAGTCATTGCCGTCTACATCGTAGAAGCCGACGCCACCACTCAGCGACATATCATTCTCGAACGTGTAGTCTACACCCACGGTGATCAAATCGTCGTAACCNTTCGCNGTGTTGTCGATGCCGGTGTAGCTGGCAGAGTAGGCCCACGGCCCCTGAACGTANGAACCGCCCAATGTCGCATAGGTGGAATCCTCGCCCGTGCCTGCGAACCCGTCGAAATAGGCCACTTCGGCGATCAGGTCGAAACCGTTGCCAAAGTCATGCGCCATCCCGATGACGGCCCCTTTTTCGTCGGATACATCGCTGTCACCNGCGGTCAGNAAACGCCCGCCAACCCAATAGNTCGTGTCGCCAACTTCTTGCGTGTACTGTAGCGCCACGTTGTTCAGCTTGCCGGTGTTNCCCGCGCCGCCNTCCGCGGTGGTGTTGCGGCCGCGCTTTGTCCCCAGCGAGTCGCTGAACGCCGTGTCATCCACATAGAACAGCGCAAAGGACAGAACCCCGCCGGAGGCGGCGACAGGCATGTCGAATGTCGCACCGATCACTTCGGGCAACTCATAGTCTTCGGCCAGCGATGTGCCGTAGAAACCGGGGGCTGCGTCCAATGCAACAGCGAAGGTCGGGCTTACTTTACCGACGCTCAGNTCGCCTGCGGCNAGATCAAAGCGCAGGCCAAGTTCGTCCACATAAAGACCCAGATCGTCGAAATGACGGGTTTCGGCCGGGTCTGTGACGCTTTCCAGGCTCACTTCACCAAACAGCGTGATGCTGGTCGCGACACCAGCTTCGAAGGCGAGCGACAGGCTGGCGTAGTTATCGGTCAACTAGTCAGCAGGATCATCGGATGTGACGGTGCTGTCGACGCCGATCTCAAACTCNCCGCCCCAGACAAATGCCTGTTCTTGAGCCANAAGGGGAGTGGCACCGGTCAGCGCCAANGCNCAACCGGCGAGAGCTAGTTTNTTCATTCTTGTTTACTTTCAGTGGGAGGAGGAACGCGTGAAAACGGGGTATTACTCGAACACGGCGCCGGGGCTATCGAGGCTGTCGGAGCCTTCAATCGCNACGTCATCCACGCCNAGNGTGGCGACGACGCGTTCGATGGTCTTGGTCTGTGCGATCAGGGCGTTCACCCCCCCCATGACCAAGGCTTCGCCGCCCTTGTTGCCGCGCGCCATCATCTGGTCATAGGACATGCCCGCTTCGGCAGCGGTCTTGATCTGGCCAAGCTTNCGCATGGTGGTCGACAGGTTCANCTGCATTTCCGCATCCAGATCAGCGTTTTCGGCAGCGACCAGATCGGACAGGGATGGGCCGGTGACCAGCGTGCCGTCGGTACGCGCATANGCGCCGAGGTACACGTTCTGGATGCCCAGACCGTCGTAATAGTGGCTGTTGTGNGTGTTGTCCGAGAAGCAGTCNTGCTCTTCTTCNGGGTCGTTCAGCATCAGACCAAGGCGCATGCGTTCGCCCGCGAGCTCNCCGTAAGACAGCGACCCCATGCCGGTTAGCATCGCCGAAATCGCGCCGTCTTCGTTGTCGGTCAGGTTGGTGCGCGCGGCACCGCCTTCGGCCCATTGTGCAACCATATACTCCAGATCGGTCACGATCAGATCGGCAGCAGCCTTGAGGTACTGACCGCGGCGGTCACAATTGTCATTGGNGCAGTCGTCGCCCGTGGCGTAGTCTGTCCAGTCGCGCNCACCGGCCCCGTGTTTCGTGCCGTTCAGATCCTGCCCCCAGAGCAGGAATTCAACCGCGTGGTAGCCCGACGCCACATTGGCTTCATTCCCGTCGGCTTCGTGCAGGGTTTCGGCAAGGAAGTCGGGGGTGATTGTGCTGGCGTCAACTTCGGTGCCCGACAGTGTGAAGGTCGGGTTCGCGATAACGTTCAACGCGGCGGCGGCGTTTTCATCGGTGGCCCCGCCATAGGNGGCATCAACATAGTCGATCAGACCNTCGTCCAGCGGCCAAGCGTTCAGCTTGCCTTCCCAGTCGTCAACGATGGGGTTGCCGAAACGGTAGGCTTCGGTCTGCTGGTAGGGGACGCGCGCTGCCAGCCACGCGGTGCGGGCGGCTTGCATCGTGTCGGCGGAGGGCTCTGCGATCAGGGCATCCACNGCGTCGACCAGCGCTTGGGCTGTGATCAGGCTGTCGCCATAGGCGGCTTCGGCGATGTCGGCGTATGTGTCGATNNCCTCGGACTTCTCTACCGCCAAAGCGGGGGAGGCCAAGGTCAATGCAAGCACAGAGGTCATCAAGCTGCGGGTCATACGTTCGGTTCCTTTNGACGGATCGCGCCTGCGGATGCTGTCGACAATTGCGGATCGACGGGCCGNGCCGGAGGCATGGAAATCATGCGCAATACCTGAACAGTATCGCGGGGAAGGTCAACCCGACAATTTTAGTAAGAAAACTTTTTTGCCGCTCACGTTTTTGGCATCGCCCAAAAAATACGCGGTGATCCTAGGGACTTACTATGTAAGGCGTGCGCCTTGCGGCAAAGTGGGGTCAGAGGCATTCAACCGATCAACGGCAAATCCTGCTGCGGTCTTGTACTGCGCCATATACTCGGCCCGTTCCTGAGGAGGGATCACGTCNTCGATCTGGTCGAAGGCACCGCCACAGCGGTCGTTNACCATGTTCAGCAACCCGAAAGGACCGGCCCCGCGATTGCGCAGGATCAGCTCTGATATCGGTCCGCAATANGNGTCGTCAAAACTGCGCAGCGCCGCNGGGGTGACCCCGTCTTGCAGGAAGCGCGCGCACAGATGGCGGGCGTCCATAATCGCCTGGCTCGCGCCGTTCGATCCTGTGGGATNCATGGCATGGGCCGCGTCGCCGATCAGGGCNACAGGGCCGTCGACCCACGTGGGGATCGGGTCACGGTCGATCATCGGGTTCTCGTAAATCTCTGTCGCGCCGCGCAGCAGGGCGGGGACATCCAGCCAATCGTAAGTCCANCCGTCAAAGTGATGNGCAAAGTCCGACAGCTCCGCCGGACGGTACCAACCGCTTTTGCGNTCCTCGGTCTCGTCCAGCGTGACTTCGGCGATCCAGTTGATGGTGGCATAGCCGTCGGCATCGGGGGCTGAAATCGGATAGATCACCATGCGCTGGCGATGGTCGCCAAGCCCGACAAACGAAGACCCCGTGCGCACCGGTTTTGCCCGCGAGGTGCCGCGCCACATCANAGCACCACCCCAGTGGATCGGCGGCTGATCGGGATGCATCTGCGCACGCACGGCGGAATGTATCCCGTCGGCACCGATCAGCAGGGTGCCCTCGGCANGTGTCTGTGACCCGTCGGCANGGGCGANATGCGCGGTNACGCCACCCGCTGGCCCGTGGGTGTATCCGGTGATCTTGGCNCCAAGCTGCACGGCCTCGGCACCAGCNCGATCCACCAGCGTTTGATACAGCAGCATATGCAGCTGGCCCCGATGCGCGGCATATTGCGGCCAGCGATAGCCTGCGTCGGTGCCGCGCGGCTCTGCGTAAATCTCTTGCCCCTTCTGCCCGACCAGCGCCCATTCCTTTGCGGGCACGCCGATTTCGTCAAGCTGCGCTTGGGTCAACCCCAGATCAAACAGCTCGCGCACGGCATTGGGCTGGATGTTGATCCCCACACCCAGCGGTTTCAAGCTGCGCACCTGCTCATAAACGGTGCAGCGCAGGCCAAGCTGGTGCAGCGAAAGCGCCAGTGCTAGGCCGCCGATACCGCCGCCTGCGATCAGGATATGGGGTTGGGTCATNGTGCAGTTCCGCTTTCGACTAGGGGCATTTCGTTGTGCGACGAACGTCCTACATCATGGTGCGGAAATCAATGGGATGTCTGGGAAAGCGGGGCACATCCCGGATCGCCGGAGCGCGAGGCGCTGCAACGGCAAATGGCCCGTGGGGGCCGGAAGCGCAAAAGACCGTTTAGGCGGATTCCAACGCGGATTGTTCGGCAATCAACGCTTCGGAGGATTTCAGGAAGTCNTCCAGACCAAAGATAATCTCGGTCGGGCAGTTGGCGATCTTGCCCTTGGGGCCATCCAGATGNGCGTCAATNGCAAGCTCGTTGTCGCGCGCCACGGTNCCCAGATCGTCGAACCCCAAAGAACCGGCCGTGCCCGCGATCTGGTGCAGAATGGTACGNGCTTCNGCGAGGTTATCGTTGATCTCTTGCAGCGTGCTGCCTTCCCAGGCGGCNAGCGCGTGCTCGGCCAGCGCACGCTGGCGCTGCTCTAGCATATCGAGGAACCGCGCGCGAATACGCTCGATCCCCGGTAACTCCAGCTTCTTGTGCATCACGCTGTTCTCCCCACATTCCAGAAGTCGTTCTGGACCTTCTGGTAGTTGGCTGTCGCTTCTTCGGCAGAGGCATGCGCCTCTGACAGCGCATCCATGACCGAGGAATTTGTCTTCCACATCAACCGCACCGCCTTGCCGGCGCAAATACGTGGGTTGATGTGTTGACCACGGTTATCGAACAATTCGGTTTTTGCCAGCGAAATGTTGATATTATTCGCCAAAAGCTTGGGATCAGGGCGCCAGCCGCTTTCTGTGATGCATACAAACGTGCCGCCGCCTGCGTAAGACATGAGGAACTGGCAGCCTTCCAGCGTATCCGAAATGATCTCTCCGACATCGCTGAGCATGCTGCAGAATTCAAAGTTCGACATGTTTTCGTGGAAGATTTCGACATCGCGGATGTTGAAGGCAAAGCAGATCGACCCGAACAGGTCGCTGCGCGACAATTGCTGTACATAGTTCTCAAGCGCCATGAACTCGATCAGGTTGTTCACATCATGGATCGCCATCGGCTCGTGCAATTGCACGGCGCGTTCGGGCCGACCGTCGTGATGGGTAACCGCCTTGGCCGCGAACACTTTGCTCGTGCGGGTTGCCAAGCCTTCAACCGCGCGTTCAACCAGCGCCAGCCGCGCCTTAAGCTCGGTCATTTCGAACGGCTTGGTCACATAGTCGGTCGCACCGGCAGAGAAGGCGGCATCGATATAGGATTTTTCGGACATCGCGGTCAGCATCAGGATCGGCGCGTCCATATATTGCTTCATCGCGCGGATCTGGCTGGCCAGCTGGATACCGTCGGTGACCGGCATCTGGATATCCAGAAGGAAGCTGTCGAACGGGGCGCGGGCGTTGTCCTTGATCGCCTCAAGTGCATCGGCAGCGCATTCGGCAGTGACCAGTGTATGGTCTGTCATGCCTTCAATGAAATGCGACAAAAGCTCTAGGATGATTGGGTCGTCATCTACCGCAAGAATTTTCATTTGTTTGCCTTACTACTTGTCCGTAACAGCTCGGTATGGCTGTTTCTGTTGCTTTCTATCTGATGGCGAAACTTGTCATAATTGGGGCGATCTCGGTTAAATACTTAGGCATTTAGGCTAATTAGATGTTCGTTTGAGCAGTTGAATAGACGAAAGGGACCATTCGATGACGCCGGCGCAGAGCAAGAAAAATAAAGCCGATTCAACGATTTTCGGCACAACGCCAGAGGGTGAAAAGATCGTCCGGCATCAGATCAGCAATGGCGGTACGTCGATTTCCGTTTTGTCGTGGGGGGCAACGATTCAAGAGCTTCGCGTCATGGGGGAATCGCATTCGCTGCTACTGGGCGGGCGCGACGTGGCTGCCTATCTTGGCAGCATGCAGTACTTTGGCGCGGTGGTCGGTCCGGTCGCCAATCGCATCGCGGGGGCAGAGATGGAAATTGCGGGCGTCCGGCATCAGCTTGATAAAAACGAAGCAGGACGGACCACATTGCACAGTGGCGTTGCGGGGTATTCCGGCCGGAACTGGCGCTTTACCAATGTCACCCCCACGCGCTGCCGGCTTGAGCTGCACCACCCCGACGGGTTGGGCGGGATTCCCGGGAATATTGACGCCTCTGTTACATACACGATTGATACTGCAGGACATCTAGAGATCGAGATGACGGGCGCGGCGGATCAGCCGACCTATTTCAATACCGCCTTTCATGGCTATTGGAACCTGTCGGGATCGGCGGATCTGTCGGATCACCGCCTGATGGTGCCCGCGACCAGCTACCTTCCTGTGGATGACGCTCAACTCCCGTTGGGCGCGCCCGTCGCGGTAGCGGGCGGCGATTTCGACTATCGCCATGCGCGCGCAATCGGACCGGTGCTGGATCACAACTTTTGCCTTTCCCAAGGCGGGGACCAGATGGTGCTTGCGTGCCGGTTATGCACTCAACGGCTACAGTTGGATGTGTTGACAGATCAACCTGGGGTGCAGCTCTATAACGGCGCGCATATTGATACAGGTGCGGATCTGGGCGTGGACGGGGGCACCTATGGGCCACAGGCAGGGCTTGCGATCGAGCCGCAGTTCTGGCCCGATACCCCGCACCACCCCGAGTATCCCGATTGTTTGCTGCTGCCGGAAAAGCCCGTGCGCTACCGATCCCGGTTCGAGCTGCGCCGCATTTGACAGCTTTACCGTGGTTACCTCACGTTTTTTTGGGGCAGGGTCGAATTGACACTTGGTTCAAGATGTATCAGTGCGCTATATAATAAGGTAAACATATTAAAAGCGGACAAGACATGCGTACCAAGATCAACCCCGACAGCTTTGGTTTCCTTATCAGCGACATCGGCAGGCTCAGCCGTGGCGTGTTCGAGCGCGAGATCGAAGCCGCCGAGCTTCCTGTGACGGCGGCAGAGGCACGGGTGCTGGCGCATATGGCGCGCTGCGGGGCGACGCGCCAGCATCGGCTGGCTGAAAGTCTTGGCATGACGCCGATGAGCCTCACGGGGTTTCTGGACCGTCTGGAAGCGGCAGAGCTGATTGCCCGTACCGCCGACCCGAATGACCGCCGCGCCAAGATCGCGTCCCTGACCCCGCGNGCCAATGACATCCTGTCGCAGATNGCACAGGCCGGTGCACGGGNAGAGACGATCATNTCGGAAGGNNTGACGCCAGANCAGTGGCAGACNTTCCGCGNNACGGCNNTGNCCCTGCGNCAGAACCTGTCNGCGTCCCGNGGNGCGACGTGCAAATCCGAGGNNGCCNAATGACAACGCCCATTATGTCAGAACGNCGGGTCAGTCTGATCGGCGCGCTTCTGGTGGCCATCGGACCTGTGTCGATGGCCTTGTATACGCCCGCGATGACAGAGCTGGTGCGCGTCTTTGACACCACGGAATCCGCGATCAAGCTGACGCTGACGCTTTATTTCGGGGGCTTCGCCTGTGCGCAGCTGATCGCAGGGCCGCTGTCGGATGCGCTTGGACGGCGGCCGATCACGATTGCCTTCATGGCGCTTTATTGTGTGGCCAGTGTCGCTGCGACCCTGTCGCCCACGGTAGAGGTTCTGATGGGCGCGCGTTTCCTGCAAGGCATCGGGGCCTCCGCGGGGATCGCGATCTCGCGGGCATTGGTGCGGGATCTGTTCACCGATGACCGGTCGTCGCGGATCATGAACCTGATCGGGATTATTCTTGCCCTTGGTCCGGCGCTGGCCCCGACCATCGGGGGGCTGATGCTGCCGGTGTTTGGCTGGCAGTCGATTTTCTTGCTGATGACAGTGATCGGTTTCCTCGTGATCTGGGTCGCGCTTTTTTCCATGAAAGAAACCGTGACCGCAGACCCCTCGCGCCTGAATTTCAAGGCGCTTGGCCGGACCTACAAGGCTTTGCTCAGCAATCCGCAGTTCCTATCCGCCGCTTTGGTGATGGGCGGTGCCCTTGGCGCGCTCTATGCGCAGGCGACATTCCTGCCGTTTATCCTGATGGACGAGGTCGGGCTGACGCCTGCGCAATTCGGGGCGTCGATGTTGGCGCAATCGGGCAGCTTCTTTACCGCGTCCTTGTTGGTGCGCCAGCTGATGGGCCNGTTTTCGGCAGANCGGCTGGTCGGGCCGGGGCTGGTGTTTGTGGCCTTGGGCAGTCTGGGGACGTTAACCCTGCTGCTTTGGCCGCCGAGCTTTCTGCATGTGATGGTGCCGGTCGCGACCTATTCTTTCGGGATTGCCTTTGTGATGCCTGCCATGTCCACCGCGGCACTTGCCCCCTTTGGGCGGGCTGCGGGGGCGGCGGCGTCGATGCTGGGCTTTATCCAGATGGGGTCCGGTTTGTTGGTCGGGTCGCTTGGTGCCTTGATGGGCAATGCGCTTTTGGCTATGGCAACCCTAATCCCGATGATGGGCGCGGTAGCTTGCGTGTCGTTTTTGGTTTATCGCAAGATCCAGCCTCGGCCCGCAGCCGCTGCACCGGCAGAAACCCGTGCCACCTGCGGGCCCAAGGTGACGGCNCCGTCGCCCGTGTCGGCACCGGAAAAATAGGGCAATTTGTCNGCCCCATCCACAGCACCCCGCGGTGGTGCTTTCGATTTGAACTAAAAGACAGGATCGTCAGAATGTACTCCTTGATCTCCGGGCTGCGCTGCGCCGCCCTTGCAACGGCTATTTGTGNNGTGTCTGTCCCCGCAACGGCGCAGCAGGGCGATCGCCCGCCNGCTGCCGTCACCGTNATGACGATGCAGCCGCAGGANGTGCAGCTTGCCACAACCTTGCCCGGACGCGTTGTCGCTTCTGCCGAGGCAGAGGTNCGCCCGCANGTGGCCGGCATCATCACAGANCGTCTGTTTGCCGAGGGTGNGCCCGTGGCGGAAGGCGATGTGCTGTTTAAAATNGANCCCATCGTTTACGAGGCCGCTGTCGCNCAGGCGCAGGCATCGGTTGCGCAGGCNCAGGCGCAAGCCNGCTCTGCCGAACGNGANGCCAAGCGGCTCGANGAACTNTCCTCGCGCAATGTTGCCAGCGATCAGGCGCTGGANGCGGCGGTAGCGGCACGCGACAGCGCGGCGGCTTCGCTTCAGGCGGCGCAGGCGGGGCTGCGCTCTGCCCAGATCGAGCTGGATCACACGCAGGTCCGCGCCCGTCTATCGGGCGAGATCGGGCGGTCCCTGACCAGCCCCGGTGCCTTGGTGACNAACAGTCAGGCCAGCCCGCTGGCCGTGATCCGCAACATTGATCCGGTCTATGTCGATGTCACGCAATCAGCTGCCGAGCTGCTGGATTGGCGGCGCGGNAATGCGGAAAAGCGCCTTGGCGATACCCCGCGNGAGGTCAAGCTGACGCTGGCCGATGGCAGTATCTATGACCAGACCGGTACGCTGACCGCCGCCGAACCGGATGTGGACCAGCAAACCGGTGTCGTCGTGCTGCGGATGGCCTTTGACAATCCCGACCGTCTGCTGCTGCCGGGCATGTATGTGCGCGTTGAAATGCCCACGGGGATCGCGAAAGGTGCCTTCCTTGTCCCGCAAGAAGCCGTAAGCCGCGACCGTCGCGGGCAGCCGCTGGCGATGGTGGTGAACGGCGACAACGTCGTCGAACAGCGCCAGTTGACCGTGCTGCAGGACCGCGGATCGGACTGGATCGTGAGCGAGGGGCTATCGGCGGGCGACCGTGTGATCGTGATGGGGCTGCAAAAGGCCGCNCCCGGTGCNNCNGTNACNCCNCAAGAGCAAGCC
The DNA here is from genome assembly GCF_002167505.1 of Sulfitobacter sp. TMED3. Lineage (NCBI taxonomy): Bacteria > Pseudomonadati > Pseudomonadota > Alphaproteobacteria > Rhodobacterales > Roseobacteraceae > Sulfitobacter > Sulfitobacter sp. TMED3. The sequence continues at coordinate 28,702 of NZ_NHBI01000027.1, forward strand.
GCCCCAGACGCNNNNTCCGAGGACGCCGCACCGGCACCCGCCGAATAACCAAAAGCCGGAGCGTTTTGCATGGCCCGTTTCTTTATTGACCGCCCCATCTTCGCATGGGTGATTTCGATTTTCATNATGGGTATCGGCGTCCTGTCGATCCTCAACCTACCCGTGGCGCAATACCCGCAGATCGCGCCGCCCTCTGTGGCTGTGCGCGCGTCCTATCCCGGTGCCTCGGCGCAGACGGTGGCCAATACGGTGACGCAGGTGATCGAACAGCAGATGACCGGTCTGGACGGGCTGCGCTATATCTCGTCGTCGTCCACCAGCGAAGGCGGGGCGAGCATTACGCTGACGTTCGAGACCGGCACAGATGTCGATATCGCGCAGGTGCAGGTGCAGAACAAACTGTCGCAAGCCTCTGCCTTGTTGCCGGAACCGGTGCAGCGGCAGGGGATCACGGTGCAGAAATCCTCTGCCGGCTTCTTGATGGTGATCGGGCTGATTGGCGAGAACGGGAAGTATGACGCCACCGANCTTGGCGATTACATGCAATCCAATCTGGTGAACGAGATCAGCCGCGTCGAAGGCGTGGGCAGCGTACAAGTGTTCGGGGCGCAATACGCGATGCGCATCTGGCTTGATCCGGTGAAGCTCGCCGCGTTTGAATTGACCCCGTCCGACATCGTGGCAGCGGTTTCNGCCGAGAACGCGCAGATTTCAGCGGGATCCTTTGGCAGCCGTCCTGCCGTCGAAGGGCAGGCGCTGAACGCCACGATCACCGCGCAATCTCTGCTGACCAGCCCCGAGGATTTCCGCCAGATCGTACTGCGCGCGGAAACCGACGGCGGGCTGGTGCTGCTGAACGATGTCGCGCGGGTCGAGATCGGGTCGGAAAGCTATGCCACGATCTCGCGGTATAACCGCAATGCGGCGACCGGCATGGCGGTCAGCCTTGCCCCCGGTGCCAACGCGCTGGATACAGCCGCCGCCGTCGAACAGCGGATCGAGGAACTGTCGGCGTTCTTCCCCGAAGGGGTGAGCTATGTCGTGCCCTTCGATACGACGCCCTTCGTGAAAATCTCTATCGAAGAGGTGATCAAGACCCTGATCGAGGCGATCGTGCTGGTTTTCATCGTNATGTATCTGTTCTTGCAGAACATCCGTGCCACCTTGATCCCGACGCTGGCGGTGCCGGTCGTCTTGCTGGGCACCTTTGGCGTGCTCGCGGCCTTTGGCTTTTCGATCAACACGCTGACGATGCTGGGCATGGTGCTGGCGATTGGTCTGCTCGTCGATGACGCGATTGTGGTCGTCGAGAATGTCGAACGGATCATGGAGCAGGAACACATCGGCCCGCTTGAGGCGACGCGCAAGTCGATGGACCAGATCACCGGCGCNCTGATCGGGATCGCGGTGGTNNTGTCGGCGGTCTTTGTGCCGATGGCGTTTTTCCCCGGCTCCACGGGGGTGATCTATAAACAGTTCTCGATCACCATCATCTCGGCGATGACGCTGTCNGTGGTGGTCGCNTTGACCCTGACGCCCGCGCTTTGTGCGTCCCTGCTNAAGCAAGGCAGCCACGAGAAGCGGCGCGGNTTNTTTGGCCTGTTCAACCGCGGTTTTGACAAGACACTTGGTGGGTATACCGGCACGGTCGGCTGGCTCGTACGGCGTCCGCTGCGGGTCGGGCTGGTCTATCTGGCGATCATCGCGGCGATGGTGTTCTTGTTCATGCGCACGCCCGCAGGCTTCCTGCCGGCCGAGGATCAGGGAACGCTGTTCACGCTGGTGCAGGCCCCCACGGGGGCGACGGCGGAACGCACGCTCGAGGTCATCAAACAGGTCGAGAACTACTATCTGGAAAACGAGGGCGACGTCGTCGAATCCGTCTTCGGCGTGGTGGGTTTCAGCTTTGCGGGCCAAGGGCAGAACCTTGGTCTGGTCTTCGTACGACTGAAAGACTGGGAGCAACGCACAGAGGCGGCGCAAAGCGTGCAGGCGGTGGCGGGGCGGGCCTTTGGTGCCTTCAGCCAGATACAGGACGCGATGGTCTTCCCCATCGTGCCGCCATCGGTCAGCCAGCTTGGCAACGTGTCGGGCTTTGATTTCTACCTGCAAGGCCGCGGCGGTCAAAGCCACGAACAGCTGCTGGAGGCCCGCAATCAGCTGTTGGGGATGGCGGCGCAAAGCCCGCTGATCGCCTCTGCCCGCCCCAGCGGGTTGGAAGATGCGGCGCAGTTCAATCTGGATATCGACTGGCGCCGCGCCGGTGCGATGGGGGTCAGTGCCACGGATGTGGGCAACCTGCTGACCGTCGCCTGGGCGGGTCGCTATGTGAACGACTTTGTCGATGAGGGGCGGATCAAACGGGTCTATGTGCAAGGCGAGGCCGCTGCCCGCGCGACCCCCTCGGATATTGAGAAATGGCGCGTGCGCAATGACAGCGGGGGGCTGGTGCCCTTCTCTAACTTTGCCGAAGGAAGCTGGGCGTACGGGCCGCAGGGGGTGAACCGCTATAACGGTATCCCCGCGATGCAGATCCAGGGTTCCCCCGCCGAAGGGGTCAGCACAGGCGAGGCGATTGCAGAGCTTGAACGTCTGGTCACCCAGTTGCCCCCCGGCTTCCAGATCGCCTGGACCGGGTTGTCCTTGGAGGAACAGGAATCCGGCAACCAGGCCCCCCTGCTGTACGGTCTGTCCCTGGCGGCGATCTTCTTGGCGCTGGCGGCGCTTTATGAAAGCTGGTCGATCCCCTTTGCCGTGATGCTCGCCATGCCAATCGGCATTTTGGGAACCTTGACCGGTGCCTATCTGGGCGGGTTCGAAAACGGGGTTTTCTTTCAGGTCGGGCTGCTGACCGTGGTAGGTCTGACGGGGAAAAACGCGATCCTGATTGTCGAGTTTGCCCGCGACAGACGGCAAGAGGGCGAAAGCATCTTTGACGCCGCTGTCGACGCCGCGCGGCAACGGTTCCGCCCTATCATCATGACCTCTATGGCGTTCTCGCTGGGGGTTCTGCCGCTGGTGCTCAGCACCGGTGCGGGGTCCGGTGGACGTACGGCGATTGGGGCCGGTGTGCTGGCCGGTACAATTGCCGCAACCGTTCTGGGGGTTCTTTTTGTGCCGTATTTCTTTGCGATGGTGGCGCGTTTCACCGGCAAGGATCCGGTCAAGGACACCACCGGCTAGGCACCTTCCTGCTTTGATGAAGTCAGGACGGAGGCGACCGCGCGTCGCCTCCGTCTTTTGTATTGTGGCACATTGACGCGCTGCTGTTGCGGGCTAGTTCCCTCTGCGAGGGAAGCCCCAACATTTCACGCCAGCAGCCAACATCCGATAGAAGGAGCCAGCATGATAAACTTTACCCTGAACGGCAAAGAGGTGAGCGTCGACGCGCCCGATGATACGCCCCTCTTGTGGGTGCTGCGCGACGACCTGCGGCTGACCGGCACGAAATTCGGCTGCGGTATCGCGCAATGCGGTGCCTGCACGGTCGAATTGAACGGCATGACCCGCCGCAGCTGTGTCACCCCGCTTTCTATGGTTGAAGGCTCCTATGTGACCACAATCGAGGGTGTCGACGGGCCAGAGGCCAAAGCGGTTCAAGCGGCGTGGGAGGCGATCGACGTGCCCCAATGCGGCTGGTGCCAATCCGGTCAGGTGATGAGTGCCACGGCCCTGCTGCGCGAGATCCCGAACCCCACGGACGAGGATATCGACAATGCAATGGCCGGCAACATCTGCCGCTGCGCCACCTATGTCCGTATCCGCGAGGCGATCAAGAACGCCGCCAAAGAGCTGGAGGGGTAAGGCATGACCAATCTTAATCTCTCTCGCCGCGGTTTTCTGTCTACCGCTTCTGCCGGACTGGTGATCGGCGTTGTTCTACCCGAAAAATCGCGCGCCCAGTCCGGTGCCGCGACCGCCTTTGATCCGGCGGGCGATCCGGCCACATTCGCGCCGAACGCCTTTGTGCGTGTCGCCCCCGATGACACGGTGACGGTGCTGATCAAACATATCGAATTCGGACAAGGGCCGAACACCGGCCTTGCGACCCTCGTGGCCGAGGAACTGGATGCCGACTGGTCGCAGATGCGTGCCGAAAGTGCCCCTGCCAATGATGAACTTTACGCCAATACGCTGTTCGGGTTGCAGGGCACAGGCGGGTCCACCGCGATGGCGAACAGCTATATGCAGATGCGCAAGGCTGGCGCTGCCGCCCGCGCGATGCTGGTTGATGCCGCCGCCGCCGAATGGGGCGTGCCCGCGTCCGAGATCACGATCTCGAAAGGGCGGATATCCCACCCCAACGGGACCGAAGCAGGCTTTGGCGCCTTCGCTGAAAAAGCCGCAACCATGACCGCTCCCACCGAACCCAAGCTGAAAGAGGCCAAGGATTTTACCCTGATCGGCACCGATGTGCCAAAGCTGGACACCCATGCCAAGACAACCGGTCAGGCCGAATACACGATGGATGTCTACCGCGAGGGGATGGAAACGGTCGTCGTGGCGCACCCCGATAAGATGGGCGCCGTTGTCGCCAGCTTTGACGATACCGACGCGCTGAAGGTGCCGGGTGTCATCGCGGTACGTGAAATCCCGCAAGGGGTCGCGGTCTATGCCAAGACCACCGGTGCCGCGCTCAAGGGGCGCGAAGCATTGCAGGTGACATGGGACGACAGCAAAGCCGAAACCCGGTCGAGCGCGCAGATCTATGCGGATTTCTCGCGTGCCGCTGCCGAAGGCGGTCGCGCTGCGGAAGAGGTTGGCGATGCTATGGCGGGGATCGACGGGGCCGCGCAGGTGATCGAGGCGGAGTTCCACTTTCCCTATCTTGCCCATGCCGCGCTTGAACCGCTTGATGCCGTGCTCGAGGTCACGGACGGCAAGGCGGAGCTTTGGATGGGGTCGCAATTCCCGTCGCTCGACAAGCCGACGCTGGCCGCCACCTTGGGGGTCGATCCATCGGATGTGCAGATCAACGTGATGTTCGCGGGCGGCAGCTTTGGCCGCCGCGCGCAGCCCACGGCCCATGTCGCCGCCGAAGTCGCCGAGATCGCGAAAGCCGCGGGCGGGAACGGGTCCTGGAAACTGCTCTGGACGCGCGAGGACGACATGATCGGCGGCTATTATCGCCCGCTGACCGTGCATAAGATGAAGGGTGGTCTGGACGCCGAAGGCAATATCGTCGGGTGGCATGACGTGGTGGTGAACCAATCCATCATGGCCGGTGGTCCGATGGAAGGCATGATGAAAGACGGCATGGACCCCACGTCCTACGAGGGGGCCACCAAGATGCCCTACGACCTGCCCGCGCTCAAGGTGGATTGGGTCCGGCAGGACAGCCCCGTTTCCGTGCTCTGGTGGCGGTCGGTCGGCCATTCGCATACGGGTTACGCGACCGAGGTGTTTCTGGATCAACTGCTTGAAGCAGGGAGCAAAGACCCCGTTCAGGGGCGTCTGGACCTGATGAAAGGCGACGCCGGTCGCGACCGTGGCGTGTTGGAGAAAGTGGCCGCGCTGGCGGGTTGGGACGGCACCAAGGTGAAAGGGGATCGTGCCTACGGCGTCGCTGTGCACGAAAGCTTTAACACCTATGTGGCACAGATCGTCGAGGTTTCGGATCAGGGCGGCTTTCCCAAGGTGCATAAAATCTGGTGCGCCGTTGACTGTGGCGTCGCCGTGAACCCCAATGTCATCCGCGCCCAGATCGAAGGCGGGGCGGGCTATGGTCTGGGATCGGTGCTGTTTGACGAGGTCACCCTTGGCGAAGGCGGCACCATCATGGAACGCAACTTTGACACCTACCGCATGCTGCGCATCAACGAGATGCCCCAGGTAGAGGTCGCTATCGTACAAAGCGATAACGACCCCACCGGTATCGGCGAACCCGGCTTGCCGCCTGTCGGTCCCGCCGTTGCAAACGCGTGGCGTGCCCTGACGGGGCAAGCTGTTACCAAACTGCCCTTTACCAAATCCGTAGGAGTGTAAGTCATGAAAAATACGCTGAACATCATGGCCATCACTGCGCTGATGGCGGGCCCTGTCATGGCAGAAACCGTCAACGGTCTGCGCACGGTTGACGAATTTGACGCGATCGAGGGGGAGGCAGAACGCTCCACCGCGCTTTTCGAGGAAATGATGGTGGTGATCGGGCACCCACGCTGCTTGAATTGCCACCCCGTCGATAACTCCCCNCGCCAAGGGATGGANATGCANNTGCACGAACCCCCCGTGGTNCGNGGAGAGGCGGACTTTGGCGCGCCCGGNATGCGCTGCAACACCTGTCATGGCGAACAGAACTTTACCTTTGCCGCGGGCGGCGGGTCGATTCCAGGGCATACCCCCTGGCAACTGGCCCCGATTGAAATGGGCTGGATCGGCAAATCCGCTGCCGAAATCTGTGCCCAGATCAAGGACGAGGAACGCAATGGCGGTAAGACNCTGGAAGAGCTGCACGAGCATAACGCCGAAGACGGTCTGGTCGGCTGGGGNTGGCATCCGGGCGAGGGNCGCGAGCCCGCACCCGGCAGTCAGGAGATTTTTGGCGAGNTGACCAAGGCCTGGATCGAGACGGGTGCTGCGTGCCCCGCGGGGTAAATGCTTTTACATAACAGCAACGGGCCGCGCGGCGATGCGCGGCCCGTTGTCTTTGCGNTGGTGTGGGGGGTTAGGTTAGTCTTTGAANACCGCCAGCCCCAACCATTCGGCGACCATCGCGGGNGTCTCGACGCCNTCGATCTCGATNGTTAGCAGNTTCTCGCGCAGCATATCGGTGGCGTTGCGCGCCGTGANCTTTTGCAGCGTGAACCGCCCGCGCAGCCGCGANCCCGCCTTGACCGGNGTNAGGAACCGCAGCTTGTTCATGCCATAGTTNATGCCCATCACCTGTCCGGGCATCATGTTAAAGCAATCATAGGCAAAGCGGCTCGCCAGCGACAGGGTNAGGAACCCATGCGCNATCGTTCCGCCAAANGGCGTTTCCGCNGCGGCGCGTTCGGGGTCGATGTGAATCCACTGCATGTCGTGGGTGGTTTTGGCAAATTGGTCGATCATCTCTTGATCCACCGTGATCCAGTCAGAGACCCCGACCTCGGTCCCGATCAGCGTTTCACTATGGGCAAGTGCCTCTTTCAATGCAGACATGGGATACTCCTTCANGATGGGTCCGCGGCAACACGCACCATGCGCTTGCCCTTGTTCTCACCGGCCAGCAGGCCGATCAGNGCCTGTGGCGCGNTTTCCAATCCGTCGACGATGTCCTCGGTCACCTTGATCTGCCCCGCCTCGACCCANGTNTGCAACGCGCGCAGCGCCTTGGCGTCGTTCTGGGTCCAGTCCATCACGATAAAGCCTTCCATNCGCAGACGTTTGACCACGACNAGACCGGGCAGGTTGCGCGGACCGGTGGGGGTTTCGGTGTCATATTGGCTGACAGCACCACAGCAGACGATGCGNCCCTTTTCGTTCATCGCGAACAACGCGGNCTCAAGNACGGTGCCGCCGACGTTGTCGAAATAGACATCCACCCCGTCGGGGCAGGCAGCACGCAGGGCTTTGGACATGCCGGGNGCGCGGTAGTCGATGCAGGCGTCAAAGCCCAACTCCTCCGTCACCCATTTGCATTTCTCCGCTCCGCCCGCGATGCCCACGACCCGACAGCCAAGCGCCTTGGCNATCTGGCCGACATAGCCGCCGACCGACCCNGCGGCNGCCGACACCANCACGGTTTCACCCGCAACCGGTTGCCCNACAGAGATCAGCCCGTGATAGGCGGTTTTGCCCGCGATGCCGTAGACGGACATCAGGTTCGACAGCTGCGGCACCTTTGGCAGCTTCTCGCATTTGCGCGCATCGGCGACGACAAAGTTCGACCACGTTGCCTCTGACGCGACGATATCGCCAACGGCCAGACGGTCGCTNNTGCTCTCGACGACCTCGCAGATGGCATAGGTCGGCATGGCATCNCCGGCGTTNACCGCCGCGCGGTAGGTCGCGCCTTTCATCCATGACCGGTTGGCCGCGTCGATGGACATCAGGATCACCTTGAGCAGCACCTGACCGTCGGCTGCCACGGGCATNTCNGNGGTGGTCTGTTTGAAATGCGCAGGCGTCANCGAATCGCTGGGCAGNTCTGCGATGACAATCTGTGTGTTGGTCATTTTGAACGTCCTATCTGCTTATTGAACATCCAACACCACTTTGCCCTGCACCTTACGGTCCTGCATCAGGTTGAGAGCGTCGGCNGCTTTTTCCAGCGGATAGCGGGCAGAGATGCGCGGCTTGATCTGGCCATCGGCATACATACGGAACANATCGGCCATGTTTTCGGCATGTACCTTGGGTTCACGGGCCGTATGCGCGCCCCAGAAAACACCCATGATCTGCGAGCCCTTAAGCAGCGTCAGGTTCAACGGGATCTTGGGGATACCGGCAGGGAAGCCCACGACCAGATAGCGGCCTTTCCACGCCAGCGCGCGTACGGCGGGTTCGGCATAGGCGCCGCCGACAGCGTCATAAACAACATCGACACCTTCACCGCCCGACAGCTTCTTGATCTCGTCCGAGAAGGCTTTCTGCGTCGCACGGTCATCCATGTCGCGGCTGTAGATGATCGTCTCGTCCGCGCCCAGATCACGGCAGAACTGCGCCTTGTCTTCCGACGATACGGCAGCGATCACACGGGCACCGGCGGCTTTCGCCAGTTCGATCGCGGCCACGCCAACGCCGCCCGCAGCGCCCATGATCAGCAAGGATTCGCCGGCTTTGATTTCGGCACGGTTTTTCAGCGCGTGATGGGAGGTGCCATAGGTCAGCACCAGACATGACGCTTCGTCATATGGCATCGCATCGGGGATCTTCTGCACCCGTTCCGCGTCCACAATGATGTCTGTCGCAAAGCCGCCAAAGCCGGTCATCGCCAGCACCCGGTCGCCCACAGCAACGTTGGAAACGCCCTCTCCCACGGCGTCCACATCGCCTGAAACCTCGCCACCGGGCGCGAAGGGGCGGGGCGGCTTCATCTGGTAAAGATCCTTGATAATCAAGGTGTCAGGGAAGTTCAGCCCCGCTGCGCGGATGCGAATACGCACCTGACCTTTCTTCGGTTCAGGCTGTGGCATCTCTGTCAGTTCCAGCGTTTCGGGGCCGCCGGGGGCAGTGCTAAGCATGGCTTTCATCGGGTCATTCCTCCTCTAGATTTGCAAAGCAATAGGCGCGTTCAGAAACTGTCTTGTCAATCGAATTTCGAAATGCAATTTTGCAGTGCGGAATTGGGGTTCGCAAAACGAGGGGGGAGAAAAGATGCAGTCCGAACAGGAACTGGAGGGTTTCCGCGCGGAGCTGCGCGATTGGCTGGAGGCAAACTGCCCGGCCGAAATGCGCGGCGGTGAGCCGAGTGAAGCATCGATATGCTGGGGTGGCAAGAATTTTGAGTTCGAATCCGACGCGCAGCGCGTCTGGATGGAGCGCGCCGCGTCCAAGGGCTATACCGTGCCCACATGGCCCGTCGAATACGGCGGGGCGGGGATGAACCGCGCGCAGGAAAAGATCTTTAAAGAAGAGATGGACCGGATCGAGGCGCGCAACCCGTTGCAAAGCTTTGGCATTTGGATGCTCGGGCCCGCCTTGCTGCACTTTGGCTCGCACGAACAAAAAATGCATTATTTGCCCCCGATCGCCCGCGGTGAAATCCGCTGGTGTCAGGGCTATTCCGAGCCGGGGGCCGGGTCGGATCTGGCCAGTGTCCAGACCAAAGGCGAGGACAAGGGCGATCATTGGCTGGTAAACGGTCAGAAGATCTGGACCTCCTACGCCGATAAAGCCGACTGGATTTTCGCGCTGATCCGTACGGATCGTGACGCGCCCAAGCACAAGGGTATTTCCTTTCTGCTGATCGACATGGAAGACGCAGGTGTCGAGACCCGCCCGATCAAGCTGATCTCCGGCGCGTCGGTCTTCTGCGAGACGTTCTTTACCAATGTGAAGGTGCCCAAGGACCGGATCGTCGGCGAAGAGAACCGCGGCTGGGACGTGGCGAAATACCTGCTGACCCACGAGCGCGAGATGATCTCGGGCGGGGGGCAGGGCCTGTCGGGCGGTCGTGCGCTTGGGGCAGTGCTGAATGAATCTCTGGCCGAGGGGCAAGAGATGGACACCGTGTTGCGCGCCGATGCGATGCGCTGCGAGGTGGATGCGCTTGCCATTGGCCTCACGCTGGAACGCTACAAGGATCAGGCCGAGGCCGGCACTGGCGCGGGGGATGCCTCGGCGATGCTGAAATACATGGGCACAGAGCTGAACATGCAGCGTCACGAATTGCTGATGGCCGCGGGTGGCAGCGACGCGCTGGAATGGGACGGGCCTTTGGGCAACCGTCCCGCGGACTGGCTGCGTACAAAGGCCAATTCAATCGAAGGCGGCACGAGCGAGGTGATGCTGAGCATTATCTCCCGCCGCGTGCTTGGGCTTCCGGGGTAANATCATGGTAAAACTAGTATTAACAGAAGACGAAACCATGCTGGCCGACTCGGCGCGCGGTTTCCTTGACAAATCCGCCCCCGTCAAAGCGTTCCGCGACTTGCGCGATGCCGGGCAGACCCATGACGCGAAGATGTGGAAAGAGATGGCCGCGATGGGATGGGCCGGTGTGCTGGTNCCTGAAAGNGCGGGTGGCGTTGATATGGGNCATGCNGCTGCGGGTATTCTGGCGCAGGAAATGGGCAAGANGCTGGCCGTCAGCCCGTTCCTTTCGACGGCAGTGATCGCGGCGACAGCCCTGCGCCACGTCAGCGATGCGCGCGCCGAGGCCGCGCTTGCCAAGATTGCCAGCGGCGACGCGACCTATGCGTTGGCGGTGGATGAGACATCGAAGTTCAACCCCGATGCCACGGCAATGACCGCCACGGCGGAAGGCAANGGTTTTCGCCTGACGGGCAAGAANACCTTTGTCGTCGATGGNNCNTTGGCGGACCGTTTGCTGGTGCTNGCCAAGACAGACAANGGGCTNACCCTGTTCGACATTCCCGCNGACCGCGCAGGCATCACACGCAACGCGCAGAANATGATCGACGCACGNGATTCCGCGCGGATCGATTTTGATAACGTCGAAGCGACGGGCGACGATGTNTTGGGTCAGGTCGATGACGCCATGACCGTGCTGAAACCCGCGATCNAGGCAGGGCAGGCCGCCCTCGCCGCCGAGATGGCGGGCGTTGCTGCGGGNGCCTTTGGCATGACCGTGGGCTACCTGAAAGAACGCAAGCAGTTCGGCACGTTGATCGGCACCTTCCANGCCTTGCAACACCGCGCCGCCCATCTGTGGTGCGAGACGGAAGNCACCGCCTCTGCCGTGTTGCACGCAGGGCGCAAGCTGGACGAAGACCCCGACAATGCGACNATGGCCGTGTCNCTCGCCAAGGCCCGTGCGACATCGACTGCCAAGCTGGCGGTGATCGAAGGGGTGCAGATGCATGGCGGGATCGGCATGACNGACGCCTTNGACATCGGTTTTTACATGAAGCGCGCCCGTGTGGGNGCNGAATGGCTNGGGGACTACGGCTATCACGCNGCCCAGGTCGCCAAGCACAGAGGATTCTAAGGCATGGATATTCAAACACTTTTCGGGCTAGAGGGTAAAACCGCGCTGGTCACNGGCGGGGCGACCGGGATTGGCCGTATGGCCGCCGAGGCGCTGGTGCGTGCCGGTGCNCGCGTGNTGATCGCNAGCCGCAAGGGNGANGCCTGCGAGGCCGTGGCGAAAGAACTGAATGCGCTCGGGGCCTCTGGCTCTGCCGAGGGGTTCGCAGGCGATGTCGGCACCGAGGAAGGTGTCGANGCAATGGTCGCTGCCGTGAAGGACCGCACCGAGAGNCTTGATATCCTGATGAACAACGCGGGCATCACCTGGGGCGCGCCTTTGGGTGATTTCCCGTTCAAGGCCTGGGGCAAGGTCATGGACGTGAACGTCGCGGGTCTGTTCGATCTGACGCAAAAACTGCTGCCGCTGCTCAAGGCNAACGCGACNATCGACGATCCNGCGCGGGTGGTGAACGTCGGNTCGGTGATGGGCGAACGCGAGATGGGCGATGGNGCCTANAGCTACTCNGCCTCGAANGCCGCGGTGATCCACCTGAGCAAGATCCTCGCCAAGGAACTGGCAGGTGACGCGATCACCGTGAACGCATTGGCCCCCGGACCCTTCGTGTCGCGGATGACCGCCTTTGCGACCCACGACGAGGATATGCGCAACAAGGTGGGCGAAGACGTNCCCCTGCGCCGCGTCGGAACCGATACGGATATCGCGGGCTGCATGTTGTTCCTTTGCGGCAAGGGTGGTGCCTATATCACCGGCGCGATTGTCCCCGTCAGCGGCGGCATCAATGTGATGAGCGGGCCGAACATCTTTGAACAAGCACTGCACTAAGGGGCGATGATGGATATTCGTTTTGACAACCGCGTCGCNATTGTCACCGGCGCGGGCACGGGCCTAGGGCGCAGCCATGCGCTTGGCCTCGCGGCGCGCGGCGCACGCGTTATGGTCAATGATCTGGGCGTGACAACCGACGGGCAAGGGGCATCCTCTGCTGCTGCCGAAGCCGTCGCGCAGGAAATCCGCGACGCGGGCGGCGAGGCGATGGCGCATGGCTGTGATGTCTCGGATGAAGCCGGTGTTAAGGATATGGTCGCGCAGGTCATGGACGCCTGGGGTCGCATCGACATTCTGGTGAACAACGCGGGCATCCTGCGGGACAAGACGTTTTCCAAGATGGAGATGTCTGATTTCCGCAAGGTCGTCGACGTGCATCTGATCGGGTCTGCGAATGTGACCCATGCCTGTTGGCCGATCATGCGCGAACAGAAATACGGGCGCATTGTGCTGACATCCTCGGCCTCGGGGCTGTATGGCAACTTTGGTCAATCCAACTACGGTGCGGCCAAAGCGGCGATGATGGGGCTGATGAACGTGCTGCATCTGGAAGGCGCGCGCGACAATATCCGCGTCAACACGCTGGCCCCCACAGCGGCCACGCGGATGACCGCCGATCTGCTGCCTGAACAGGCCCAGGCCCTGCTGGCCCCCGAAACGATCACCCCCGGCCTGCTGTACCTCGTCAGCGAGGATGGCCCCAGCCGTGTGATCCTTGGGGCAGGGGCGGGCGGCTTTGCCCAGACCCGTATTTACGAAACGGAAGGCGTGACCTTGACCGGCGACGAGAATACCCCTGAAGGTGTCGCATCCGCTTTCGACAAAATCACCGACGCAGGCGGCCAGCAAGAGCTGACCGATGCCTTTAGTCAAACGAAGAAATACGCGCTCAATGCAGCCAAGGCCCAGGGTCTTGATCTGGATTGGGGCTAACAGACGAAATTTCAAAGGGAGATCACCATGCGTGACGCAGTAATCGTATCCACCGCCCGTACCCCGATCGGCAAAGCCTATCGCGGTGCGTTCAACGCCACCACACCACAGGCGCTTGCCGCCCACGCCATCGAGAACGCCGTAAAGCGCGCGGGTCTTGACGGGTCGGAAATCTCTGACTGTGTCATCGGTTCCGCCTTGCAGCAGGGGCATCAGGCCGGCAACATCGCGCGTCAGGCCGCTATCCGCGCAGGTCTGCCCGTGACCGTTGCAGGCATGTCGCTGGACCGTCAGTGTGCATCCGGCATGATGGCAATCGCCACCGCGGCCAAACAAGTGATCACCGACGGGATGGACATTGTCATCGGCGGCGGTGTCGACAGCATCTCCCTCGTGCAAACGCCAGAGATGCGCGTCAGCGCCGACCCATGGCTCAAGCAGAACAAGCCCGAAATCTACATGACCATGCTGGAAACAGCCGAAAACGTGGCAGAGCGCTATAACGTCAGCCGCGAAGCGCAGGACGAATACGCGGCGCGCAGCCAAGAGCTGACGCACCAAGCGCAACAGGCCGGCCGCTTTGACGACGAGATCGTCGCAATGACCACCACGATGATGGTTCAGGACAAAGAGACCAAAGAGATTTCCAAGCACGAAGTCACCTTGGAAAAAGACGAGGGCAACCGCCCCGGCACCACGGCGGAAAGCCTTGCCGGTCTGAAGCCCGTGTTCAAAGACGGCATCCACCTGCCCGAAGGCAAGTTCATCACCGCGGGCAACGCCTCGCAACTGTCCGATGGTGCCTCTGCCGCTGTGGTCATGGAAGCGAAAGAAGCCGAACGTCGCGGTCTTCAGCCACTGGGTCGCTACGTTGGCGTGATGGCCGCAGGCTGCGAGCCCGATGAGATGGGTATCGGCCCGATCTATGCCGTGCCAAAGCTGCTGGAAGCGCACGGGCTCAAGATCGAAGACATCGGCCTGTGGGAATTGAACGAAGCCTTTGCCTGTCAGGTGATCGCATCGCGCGACAAACTGGGCATCCCGGACGAGCTGTTGAACGTGGACGGCGGCGCGATCTCTATCGGTCACCCCTACGGCATGTCCGGCGCGCGCATGGTTGGCCACGCGCTGATCGAAGGCAAGCGTCGCGGTGCCAAATACGTTGTCTGCACCATGTGTGTTGGCGGCGGCATGGGGGCTGCTGGCCTCTTTGAGGTTCTGTAAACCATCATGGGAGAGCTACTGGTCATCCGCCACGGTCAGGCGTCTTTCGGGGCTGACAACTATGACAAGTTGTCGGACCTCGGGCACCGGCAATCCGAGGCCGTCGGCCAGTTGCTCCGCGATACCGGCTGGGTGCCGGACCGGACAATCACCGGCACCCTGACCCGCCAGAAAGAAACGCTTGCCTCGATGGGATTCGAGGCAGGCGACACCCACCCCGGCCTGAATGAATATGATTTTCAGAACCTGCTGGACGCGCGCTATAAAGGGGCGGTTCCGGAACTGGTCAAGGGCGACCGCAAGGTGCATTTCCGTACCCTGCGCGAAACCGTCTTTCAGTGGCAGGCAGACGAGATCGAAGGCCCCGCCGAGACTTGGGCCAATTTCACCGACCGCGTGGAAGCCGCCCGTCTGATCGCCTGTGCCGAAGGGGCGGAGCGCGTGCTTGCCGTAAGCTCCGGTGGGGTGATCGGGCAGCTTACGGCGGCGTCTCTCGGCGCACCGCATAAAATGATGATGACCTTGAACCTGCAGATCAAGAACACATCCATCACCAAATTCGTCTTCACCAAATCCGCGTTTTTCCTGCATGAATTCAACGCGACCCCGCATCTGATGTCAGCCGAGACCGCTGACATGCTGACCTATAGTTAAGGAACGCTAGCCATGAGCACAGACACCCAGACACTCGATATTCCGAAGGTCAGCGCCTATCTGGAAAAACACCTTGAGGGCTTTGAAGGCCCGCTTGAGGTCTCCAAGTTCCAGGCCGGTCAGTCCAACCCGACGTTCCTGCTGAAAACCCCGTCGCGTAACTATGTGCTGCGTCGCAAACCGCCGGGGGTTCTGTTGAAATCCGCCCACGCGGTTGATCGTGAGTTCCGCGTGCAAAAGGCGTTGCAGGATACAGATGTGCCGGTGTCGAAAATGCACCTGCTGTGCGAAGACGACGACGTGATCGGGTCGGCGTTCTACATCATGGATCATATCGACGGGCGCAACTTCATGGACCCGCGCATGCCCGACATGGACAAAACAGGCCGCGCTGGCGTGATTGACGAGATGAACCGCGTGCTTGCCGCCCTGCACGAGGTGGACATCGACGCGGTGGGTCTGTCGGATTACGGCCCTCCCGGTAACTATTATGAACGTCAGGTCGCCCGCTGGACCAAGCAATACCGCGCGTCCGAAACCGAAGACCTGCCCGCGATGAACCAGCTGATCGAAAAGCTGACCGCCAGCATCCCCGCGGATGACGGGCAGCGCACGCTGGTGCATGGGGACTACCGCATCGACAACATGATGTTCGAAAAGGACGGCACCAAATGTCTGGCCATTCTGGACTGGGAACTGTCNACCATCGGGCACCCTTACGCTGACCTTGCGGCCGTTATCATGCAGTGGCAAATGCCGGCGGGCACCGAAGGGCGCGGTTTTGGCGGTGTGGACCGCGCAGCGCTTGGCGTGCCGAGTGATGCCGAATTCATCGCCAAATACTGCGAACGCCGCGGGCTGGACGGGATCGACAACTTTGGCTTCTACCTCGCCTTTTGCTTCTTCCGCATGGCGGGGATCATTCAGGGCGTGTTGAAACGCGCGCTGGACGGCAATGCCTCCAACCCCGAGCGGGCGATGAAGGTCGGGGCCTATGTCCCTGTGTTTGCGGAAAACGGGCTAAAAGCGCTGGAAGGCAAGTAAGATGGCCTCCAACGAGTTCGCAACAGATCCGGCAGAGACGAAGGACAGAAACTTCGTCACGGCGCTTGCCCGCGGGCTGGATGTGTTGCGCTGCTTTCGGGAAAACGAAACAGCCCTGACCAACACGGATTTCTCCGAACGGACAGGGCTGCCCAAGGCGACGGTGTCGCGTTTGACCCATACGCTGGTGGAACTGGACTATCTTGTCGCCGACGCCCGCACCGGCACCTATCGGCTGGGCGCAGGGGTGTTGCAGCTTGGCTTTGGCGTACTGTCGAGTATGGAGATCGGCGACCGCGCGCAGGAAGAGATGCGCAAGCTGCGTGACGGGCCCAATTCCTATGTCACCATCGCGATCGGAGAGGTCCACCGCCTGGACGTTGTCTATATCGCGACCAAACGCTCGCGCGAGGATGTGGCGTTGCAAATTCGCGTCGGGTCACGGCTGCCGCTGTTTGATTCTGCCATTGGTCGCGCCATCCTGACCGGCATGTCCGACGAAAGCCGCGACCGCGCGTTCCGCTATGCTGCAGCCGAAGGGCCCGAGTTCGAAACCCGCGCGCGCGACAGCTATGCCGCCGCGATGACCGAGTTTGCAGATAAGGGATTTTGTTCAAGCTATGGCGATTGGCGTCCCGATGTGAACGGCATCGCGGTGCCCGTGTTTTCGCCCAACGGATCGCAGGTTTACGGGCTGAATGTGGGCGGCCCCGCTTTCCACGTGAAGAAACGGCAACTTGAAACGACCTATGCACAGCTTTTGTCGGCAGCGGCGCAAGCCATCAGCATCCGGTTTTAGGGTGTGGACCCGCGGGGCGGGAGAATCAACTTGGCCGGTCGTATAGATTTCAGCCACTGCGGCCAACAGCTTCGTTCCAGTGGCTGGAATTGGCAAATCTGCGGTGCCATGACAATTGTCAGGATCGCACCCGCCGCCGCAAATTTTTTTTGAATAGTGTCCAGCGGACATCTGTCAGGCACAGCGTAAAAACTGATCAGCCGTCACAATCTTGTGCAATTCATTAATATATTTATTTTCAAATGCTTATTTCTGACCCTGCGTCAAAAAACGGCATCGGGCAAAATTTCACGCAGGTGTTTTCGCCCGTACCGTCACGCAATATATGGCATAACCGACGGTGCAGGCTCGCAACTTATGAATAGAGGCGCTTGACAATAAATCGCATTATGCAAGGCTCTTCCCAAGGTCTGGCAATCCAAAAAACGCATTAAAAGCGCCGGGCCGTCCTTGGGAGGATTAAAATGAAAAATATCGCTAAGTACGGCGCGGTTTCCGCGCTTTCTTTGGTCATTGGCGCGAGCGCAGCCTTTGCCGAAAACATCAAGATCGCGTTCATTGACCCGCTGTCCGGTCCATTCGCAAGCACTGGCACCAACGGCCTGCATCAGTTCGAATTCGCGGCTGATTACATGGTAAACGACAAAGGCGGTCTGCTGGACGGCCAAAAAATGGAAGTGCTGCCTTTTGATAACAAGATCAGCCCCAAAGAATCCCTTATTCAGCTTCAGGTCGCGATTGACCAAGGCGCGCGCTATATCGTTCAGGGGAACTCCTCTGGCGTTGCGAACGCATTGACCGAAGCGATCGACAAGCACAACCGCCGCAACCCCGACAGCCGTGTTCTGTTCCTGAACTATGCCGCTGTGGACCCTGCGCTGACCAACGACAAATGCAACTTCTGGCATTTCCGTTTCGACGCCAACTCTGACATCAAGATGGACGCGCTGACCGATGTGATCGTTCAGGACGAGGACATTAAGAAAGTCTATATCATCGGGCAGGACTATTCCTTTGGTAAGGCTGTGTCTGCCGCCGCCAACGAAATGCTGGGCGCGAAAGGTGACGGCATCGAGATCGTCGGTGACGAACTGCACCCCATCGGCAAGGTGAAAGACTTTACCCCCTACGCGCGCAAGGTTGTATCCTCTGGTGCGGATGCCGTGATCACCGGGAACTGGGGCGCTGACATGCTGGGCATCGGCAAGGCGATCATCGACAACGGGTTCGAAGGGCCGATCTATACCTATTACGCTGCGGGTTCCGGCATCACGGCCGCCTTTGGTGAAAGCGGTAAAGACAAGATTCGCCTGATTTCGCAAGGCAGCATCAACCCGATCGCCACCGAAGAAGCGCGCGACACCTACAACGCCTTCCTTGAGAAATATCCAGACGGCAACATCGACCAAAGCCGTATCTTCAACACCATCGGTATGCTGGCCCAGGCCATCACCGAAGCGGGCTCCGCCACCGATGTGGTCGCCGTGGCCAGCAAGCTGGAAGGCATGGAATACGACAGCATGTGGGGTGGTAAACTGTTCATGCGTCCGCAAGATCACCAGATCATTCAGGACATGCATGTCGGCGTCCACACAAACGACAACCTGGACTTTGACTATGACCAATCCGGGTATGGTGTCGTGACTGAATCGACCGTCGAAATGGCGTCGATGGACAGCCCGACAACCTGCGAGATGAAGCGCCCCGAATAAGGCGATTTCTCTCGGGTCCGCCTGCGCTGGCGGGCGGGCCCCTCTTGCACCTTGCCACCACACTACTGGAGGGGCCTCATGGACCTCATTCTCGTCAACCTCATCGACGGGCTGGTTACTGGATTGCTGTTGTTCATGCTCTCCGCCGGTCTGACCCTAATTTTCTCGATGATGGGTGTTTTGAACTTCGCTCACGCCAGCTTTTACATGCTTGGTGCCTATTTCGCCTACCAGATCAGTCTTGCGCTCGGCTTCTGGATGGGGCTGCTGATCGCGCCGCTCGTCGTGGGTGTGATGGGGGCAGGGGTTGAACGCTACGGCCTGCGCCGGGTTCACCAATACGGACACGTGCCCGAACTGATCTTTACCTTTGGTCTGGCGCTGTTGATCGAAGAACTGGTGCAATTCATCTGGGGCAAGAACCAACTGCCCTACGCCATTCCTGACGCGTTGAACTTTACCGCGTTTGCGATCTCGGGGAATTCGATCCCCGCTTATAAGATATTCATGATCTTCATCTCGATCAGCATCTTTATCGGGCTGCTTTACGTGCTGACCAAGACCCGCGTCGGCATGATCATTCAGGCCGCGCTNAGCTATCCGCGCACGGTCGAAGCCTTGGGCCACAATGTGCCGCTGATCTTTATGGGGGTCTTCGGGGTCGGCACGGCGCTGGCCGGTGTGGCCGGTGTGATTGCCGGACCGGTGCTTGGCACNTTCCCCGGTATGGCCTTTGTGCTNGGGTCGATCGTGTTCGTGACCATCGTGATCGGCGGCCTCGGGTCGCTCTGGGGGGCGCTGATCGCGTCGCTTTTGATCGGCTGGATCACCACTTTCGCCAAATCCTACAACATCGAGATGGAGAACATCCTGACCGGCCTTGGCATCTCTAAACCCGAGAGCCTGGATGACAGCATATTCCGCGACTTCTGGAGCCTCACGAGCCCGCAGATCGCCGACATCTTGCCCTATATCCTGATGGTGCTGATCCTCATCTTCCGCCCGGCAGGTCTTTTCGGAAAGCGCAGCTCATGACAGTTTCAGATCCAAGAACCGACATTCCCAAAGGCGCCCGCCCGAAAGAGCAGATCACCACGGACCCGTCCAAACCCGCGCAGCGTATGCGGTCAGGGTCGCTGGTGCTGACATTGGCCCCCTGGGTCATTGCCTCTGTCGTGCTNGCCATNCTGCCGATGGTGTTNACCNNNAATTCGGCACTGACGATCATGAACCAGATGTCGATCACGATCGTNTTCGCGCTGGCCTATAACATGCTGCTCGGGCAGGGGGGTATGCTGTCCTTTGGCCATGCGGTCTATGCNGGTGTGGGNGGCTTTGCCTGTATGCACATCATGAACATGTCCGATTTCTTCTCGACCATTCCCCTGGTGATCCTGCCGGTNTTTGGTGGTCTCTTCGGCATGGGNCTGGCNATGATCGTCGGCGCGTTTTCGACCCGTAACGCGGGCACGGTATTCGCCATGATCTCGCTGGGTGTGGGCGAATTGATCGCGGCCTGTTCCGTCATNATCGTNGCGTTCTTTGGTGGCGAGGAAGGCATCAGCGGCGACCGGACCTACGCACAGCCCTTCTTTGGCGTCGAATTCCTGCAACAGATCGAGGTCTATTACCTGACCGCTGGCTGGGTCGTGATCTCTGCCGCGCTGATGTACCTCTGGAGCCGTACCCCTGTGGGTCGCATGGCAAACGCTGTGCGCGACAATCCCGAACGGGCAGAGTTTCTGGGCTATTCCTCGCGGTGGGTCCGCTTCTACAGCTTTGTCGCCTCTGGCTTCTTTGCAGGCGTGTCCGGTGGGCTTTTCGCGATCAACTACGAAATCCTGACCGAGGAAAACCTGAACACCGCCTCGTCAGGGATCATCCTGCTGGTGACCTTCCTTGGCGGCGTCGGGTTCTTCTTTGGCCCGATCATCGGGGCCATCGCCTTTACCCTGCTGCAAACCGTTCTGAGCCTGTCGACNGAGCTTTGGGCCTTTTATGCGGGCGTCCTGTTCCTATCCACGGTGATGTTCTTCCCCGGTGGTCTGGCAGGTCTGCTGATGATGCANGTGCCTGTGTTCAANCTGGGCAAGGCATCGACGTTGATCATGCCCTATCTCAANACGNTGCTGCCNGCGGCAATCGGTTTGATGGGGCTGGCNGCNNTGGTCGAGATGACNTTCCACTANCGTCATGGNGCNACGGGTGACAATGAAATGACCGTCTTCTGGACCACCTTCGACAGCCACACNCTGATGCCGTGGCTGGTGGCGGGNGCGATAACGCTGATCGGGCTTGGCATNGCCAANGNCACAGCACCCGCGCTGAAAGAAGCATGGAGTGAAGCAAACACAGCAGGAGGCGCGTCATGAGCACACCCGCACTTGAACTGACTGGCCTCAAGAAAAGCTTTGGCAAGGCCGAGATCATCCGCGGCATCGACCTGAGCATCGGCAAGGCNGAACGCCACGCCGTGATCGGGCCGAACGGCGCGGGNAAATCGACGCTGTTCAACCTGATCACCGCACGGTTTGCGCCTTCGGCTGGAACGGTAAANCTGCACGGAGAGGATCTGGCNGGGCTCGAACCCTTCCAGATCAACCGCAAGGGGCTAAGCCGCTCGTTCCAGATCACCAACATCTTTCCGGCGATGAGCGTGTTTGAAAACGTGCGCTGTGCGCTTTTGTGGTCGCAGGGCTATAAATACAGCTTCTGGAATCTGGTGAACCNGTCCCGTGAACTGACCGAGGGCGCGGACCGCATCCTTGACCAGATCAACNTGCTGGAACGGCGCAACCTGCCCGCGGGCACCCTGTCTTACGCCGAACAGCGCGCGCTTGAAATCGGGATCACCATCGCGGGCGGTGCNGATGTCATCATGCTGGACGAACCGACGGCGGGGATGAGCAANACGGAAACCGACTATATCACCGACCTGATCCTCAAGGTNACCGCGGGCAAGACGCTGATCATGGTGGAACATGANATGAGCGTGGTCTTCGGTCTCGCCGACCGGATTTCGGTGCTGGTCTATGGCGAAATCATCGCCACCGGAAAACCCGAAGAGGTGCGTGCAGACGCCCGCGTACAAGAAGCCTATCTGGGCGCCGCATTGGAGGCAGAACACTAATGATGCTCGAAGTCACGGATATGCACGCCTTCTACGGCAAGTCCCACATCCTTCAAGGGGTGAACCTGAACGTCAAAGAAGGCGAGATCGTCGCGCTTCTGGGGCGCAACGGGGTGGGNCGGTCNACCACNTGCAAGGCCATCATGGGCGAGGTCGAACCGAAAGGATCGGTCAAGTTTCANGGGCAGGAGATCAGCGGCAAGAAAGCGTTCCAGATCGCCAATATGGGGATCGGCTATGTGCCCGANAACCGCGATATCTTTCCCGGTCTCACNACGCGGCAGAACCTGACGCTGGGTCTGAAGCCGGGGCAGAAGGATGGCGCGGGCCGTTGGTCAATGCAGTCGATGTTTGACATGTTCGAAAACCTCGACCGCCGCGCCGACGTCGAAGCCTCGGTTCTGTCGGGGGGGGAACAGCAGATGTTGACCATGTGTCGCACGCTGATGGGCGACCCCGATCTGGTCATGATCGACGAACCCACCGAAGGTCTGTCCCCGCAGATGGTGCAGAAGGTCGCCGAGGTGCTCAAAGAGATCGCCAACCGCGGGATCTCTACCTTGCTGGTGGAACAGAAGCTGTCGATCGCGATGGACATCGCGGATCGGGTCTATGTCATGGGGCATGGTCAGGTGGTCTATGAGGGCACGCCGGCTGAATTGCGCCAGCGTGATGATGTGCGCAAGGAATGGCTTGAGGTCTGATGACCTAAGCCAGACCATTACCAGTAAATCATCTATTGAAATCGTCGCGTTCCGCGGCCTCATCCTCCTGAGGCGCGGTCGCGGCTCGGGAGGAAAGTTTTTTGGCGTTCGACACAAATAAACTGGGCCGCATCGGGGACTGGATGCAGACCTATGTGGACCGCAAACGGTTTGCCGGATGTTCAGTGCTGGTGGCGCAGGGCGGGCAAGAGGTCTACTTTGATGCCAAGGGCCAGCGCGACACGGATACTGGCCAGCCGTTCACACGCGACACGATCGCCCGCATCTATTCAATGACCAAGCCCGTCACCTCGGTCGGCATCATGATGCTGGCGGAACGCGGGCTGTTCCACCTTGATGCGCCGGTGTCCGATTTCATCCCTGCTTTCGCGGATATGCGCTGCCTGATCGACGGTGCCACCGCGGCGGATCAGACCGAACCCTGCCAGACGCCGACACTGCACCAGCTGCTGACCCATACCTCGGGGCTGAGCTATCCGTTCAACCCCGGCATCACGGCGAAGGCGATGGACGAGGCCGACATCCTGTTCCGCGCCGATCAGGGGTCGCTGGCCGAGATGACCGACCGCGTGGCCGCATTGCCGCTGGCGTTTCACCCCGGCACCCGTTGGGAATACTCCGTGGGCATCGACGTGCTTGGCCGCGTGATAGAGGTCGTTTCGGGCAAGTCGCTAGAGACGTTTCTGGTTGATGAAATCCTTGGCCCCCTTGGCATGGACGAGACGCGGTTTTCCGTCCCCGCAGGTGGCATTGACCGCTTTGCCTCGCTCTATACCCCGCTGGCGGGCAGCGCCTATGGCATGAACGCGGCCAAACCAGAGACGCCCGTGCTGCGCTGCGTGGACAAGCCTGACACCTCCCCCTTCCTGAACGCCGAAATGCATTCTGGCGGCGGCGGACTGGTGGGCACCATTGATGATTACCTCAAGTTCACCGAGATGCTGCGCACCGGTGGGGCGGGGCTGATCTCGCCCAAGACGCTCGACTTTATGATGCGCAATCATCTGCCCGGTGACATCGCGTCGATGGGGCCTGCCAGCTTTGCCGAACAACCGATGGAAGGGATGGGCTTTGGCCTTGGCGGTGCCGTGGTGCTGAACCCCGGTCGCGTCCGCGTTCCCAGCAGCCTAGGCGATTTCAGCTGGGGCGGCATGGCCTCTACCTTCTTCTGGGTTGATCCGGTGCTGGACCTGTCTGTCGTATTCTTCACGCAGCTTGCGCCCTCCAGCTCGTACCCCGCGCGCCCCCAACTCAAGGCCCTCATCCACGGAGCGATGACATGAACGATATCCTTTGGACCCCGACAAAAGAGCGCGCCGATGCCTCGACCATGGCGGAATTTGAACGGTTCCTGAAAGACCAACGCGGGCTGACGTTCGACGACTACAACGCCATGTGGGAGTGGAGCGTGACCGATCTTGACGGGTTCTGGTCCGCGATCTGGGACTATTTCGACGTACAGGCCAGCGCGCCCTACACGACCGTGATGGCAAAGCGTCAGATGCCCGGTGCCGAATGGTGCCCCGGCGCGATGCTGAACTACACCGACCAGATCATGAAGCATGTGGACAGCCAGCCTGACGGCGATGCGCTGATCGTGCAATCCGAAACCTTTGGCCGCAAACGTCTGTCGTGGTCCGAGCTGCGCGCACAAGTGGCAAGCGTCGCCGCGCATCTGCGGGATATGGGCGTGACCAAAGGCGACCGCGTTGTTGCCGTGTTGCCCAATACCGAAACCGCGATGATCGCCTTTCTGGCCACCGCGAGCATCGGCGCAATCTGGTCGCTTTGCGCCCCCGATATGGGGCATGTCGCCATTCTGGACCGGTTCAAGCAGATCGAACCCAAGGTGCTGATCGCGCAAGACGGCTACGTCCACGCGGGCAAAACCGTGGACCGTCGCGAGATCCTCGCAGGGCTAGAGGCGGCGCTGCCAAGTCTGGTGCAATGCGTCACGGTGCCTTTTGTCGGGGATCTGCCCAAGGGGCATATGGCGTGGGACAGCCTGCTGGACCGCGACGCACCCTATGAAAGCACGCAAGTCCCCTTCGATCATCCGCTGTGGATCGTCTATTCTTCCGGCACCACCGGCAACCCCAAGCCGATCGTGCACGGGCATGGCGGGATCATTCTGGAATCCGCAAAACAATCCCTGCACCATGATCTTCGGCGCGGCGGACGCTATTGCTGGCTGACATCCTCGGGCTGGATCATGTGGAACTCGCAATTCACCGCACTGGGGCAGGGCACCACGGTCGCGATGTTCGACGGGGCGCCGAATTATCCTGACATGGGCGTGATCTGGCGCTTTGTCGCGGATGAAAAGCTTGATTTCTTTGGGGCAGGCGCGGCCTTCTTTAGCGGTTGCATGAAGGCAGGGCTGACCCCGCGTGACGAGGTTGACCTTTCTGCGTTGCGCTCGCTCGGCTCGACCGGATCACCGCTCAGCTCGGACGCGTATGACTGGATATATTCCAAGGTGAAAGAAGACGTCTGGCTGGCGCCCATCTCGGGCGGAACCGATCTGGCGGGGGCCTTTGTGCTGGGCCATCCCGGCATGCCGGTGCGCGCAGGTGAAATGCAGTGCCGCGCGCTTGGCAACGCGGTGCGTGCCTTCGACGAGGATGGCAATGACCTGACCGGCGTTGTGGGCGAATTGGTCTGTACCGAGCCGCTGCCGTCGATGCCGCTGTTCTTCTGGGGCGACGATGATGGCAGCCGCCTGCACGACAGCTATTTCGACACCTACCCCGGCATCTGGCGCCACGGCGACTGGATCGAGATCAACGAAAACGGCGGGTCGGTGATCTATGGCCGCTCTGACGCGACGATCAACCGCAAGGGTCTGCGCCTTGGCAGTGCGGAAATCTATCAGGCCGTCGAAGGGCTGGACGAGGTGATGGACAGCCTTGTTGTCGACCTCGAATTTCTGGGCCGCGAAAGCTTTATGCCGCTCTTTGTGGTGCCAGCCCAAGGCGTCGCCTTTGATGACGCCTTCAAGGACAAGATCAACGCGGCAATCCGCAAGAACGTCTCGGCGCGGTTCATCCCGAACGAGATCATCGAGGTCGCCGAGATCCCCCGCACCCTATCTGGCAAAAAGCTTGAGGTTCCTGTGAAAAAGCTATTGCTTGGTCAGGATCCGGAAAAGGTGGTGAACAGGGATTCAATGGCCAATCCGGACAGCTTTGATTTTTATGTCGCCTACGCCCATTCGCGTGCGACCCGGAAGGACTGAACCCAGATGACCGACGTGGCCCGCCAACTCCTTGAATTGCTGGATATCGAACAGCTTGAGATCGACTTGTTCCGCGGCATCGGATCGGGCGGGGAAACCACCACGCGCATCTTTGGCGGCCATGTTATCGCGCAAGCGCTGATGGCCGCCTATCGCACGGTGCCGGACCGGATGTGCCATTCGCTGCACGCCTATTTCATCCGTCCCGGTGACCCGTCGATCCCGGTGATCTATCAGGTGGACCGCGCCCGTGACGGGGGCAGCTTTACCACGCGGCGGGTCGTTGCGATCCAGCACGGCAAGCAGATCTTCAACCTCTCGGCGTCCTTCCACGTGCAGGAAGAGGGCTGGGATTACCAGCACAAGATGCCCGACGTGAAAGGACCGGAACACTGGCTTGACCGCCCCGACCTGCGCGAACCCTATATCGAAAAAATCTCGCCCAAGCACCGCGACGATTTCCTGCGCGAACGCCCTATCGAAATCCGCGAGGTTGACCCGCGCGATCTGTTCGAACCGGAGAAGACCTCGGACAAGAATTACCTTTGGTTCCGGATGGAGGCGGCAAAGGGGCAGTCCCCGATCATGCAGCACTGCTTGCTTGCCTATGCGTCCGATATGAACCTGCTCGGCTCGTCGCTGCGGCCCCACGGGCTGACGTGGTTCCAGGGGCAGGTCATGACCGCCAGCCTTGACCACGCTATGTGGTTTCACGCGCCGATCGATTTCTCTGACTGGCACTTATACGAACTCGACGCCCCCTTCACTGGTGGCGCGCGCGGGTTCAATCGCGGTCTGATCTACAATCAGAACGGCCAACTTGCCGCGACAACGGCGCAGGAAGGGCTGATGCGCCCCTATAAAAAGAAAGAAGCTGCTTCATGACACATACGGGGGGCCGCTATCCGGGTTGGCGACCGGGGATCGAACTGCGGGACGACTGGCTGGGGCTGGTCCCCGAGACCGCAATCGACCCGCACCGCGAGATTGTGGACCCCCACCACCACCTCTGGCGTCACGGCACGCCCGACGCCCCCGCCGTCTACGAGATGGACGCGCTTTGGCGCGACACCGGCGCCGGGCATAACGTGGTGCAGACGGTCTATATCGAATGTCGGTCCTATTGGGATCGCGACGCGCCCGCGCATCTGCAATCGGTGGGCGAGACCCGCACCGTGGCGCAGATGGCGGCACAGACCCCGCGCGGTAAGGCGCAGATCGCNGGCATTATCGCGCAGACCGAACTGGTGCTGCCCCCCGACCAGCTGCATGCCGCGCTCGACGCGCATGAGGCCGCAGGGAACGGGTTGTTCAAGGGTATCCGCAACTCCGGCGCGCGCGATGCGGAACCGCAGCATCTGGCGATCCCCGGACGCGGGNTCGAAAACCAATACGGCGATCCTGACTTCATCCGCGGTGCCGCGATNCTGGGAGACCGCGGACTGACGCTGGACAGCTGGCATTACCACCATCAACACCAAGAGTTTCTGGACCTTGCCCGCGCGGTGCCACAGACCACGCTGATCCTTGACCACTTCGGCACACCCTTGGGCGTTGGCCGGTTCGAAGGCAAACGCGACGATATCTTTGCCGCGTGGAAAGACCATATGTCAGAGNTGGCGGAATGCCCCAATGTGATGGCCAAGCTGGGCGGGCTNTGCATGCCCGACAATGGGTANGGCTANATGCANCGCGACCTGCCACCGTCCTCGGACGAGATCGTAGAGACGCAGGGCAAATGGTACGCGCATATGCTGGATGTCTTCGGCCCCGAACGCTGCATGTTCGAAAGCAACTTTCCCGTGGATCGCACGGCGGTCAGCTATGTGGTGATCTGGAATGCGTTCAAGAAGATGTCAGCGCATCTGGACGGCGCAGCACAAGCGGCACTTTTCTCCGACACAGCGCGGCGCGTCTATGGGCTGCCGCCCGCGTGACGCGGACGGCAGATTTTCACTTTAACCGAATTTGAAAAAGCACAGTTTGTTGCCATCAAGGTCGCGGACATAGGCCCCGTAGAACCGGTCCGGNANCCNTTGTCCTGGCGCGCCCTCGTCCGTCGCACCAAGCGAGATCGCCTTGGCGTAGATCTCGTCCACTTCCTCTTTGCTGTCNGCGGTAAAAGCGACCATCACCCCGTTGCCGGGGGTGGGGGCCTCTTTGTTGTAGGGTTCGCAGACNGANATCATGGGCGTGCCGCCNCCGGTGCCGATCATGGCNATCCGGCCGCTGTCGATCAGCACCTTGGCNCCCTTGCTTTCGAACAGGTCGCAATAGAACTGCTTGGCGCGCGCCATNTNGCTGGTGCCCACGGTGGTATAGCCGATCATGATACATTCCCCTGCGGNTTTCTGCGGTCGCCNTACATCCGGTGCAGCTTGCGCATGCCCCCGATCCAGCGATCGTAGTTCTCGGTTTTCTTGCGCATATACTCCAGCACTTGCGGGTGNGGCAGCACAAGGAACGTCTCGTTGCGGATGGTTTCCAGACAGGCTTCGGCCACGGGTTCCGCTTCAAGCAGACCGTCGAGTGCGGCGACAGAATCCTCGTGACCGCGGGTCATCTCGCTGCGGACAGCCTGAGGGCAAAGCACCGACACCTTGATCCCGTCATCACCATGAGACATCGCCAGCCATTCGGCCACAGCAACAGCCGCGTGTTTGGTCACGCCGTAAGGCGCGCAGCCGACCTGGTTCAGCAGNCCNGCCGCCGACGCGGTGTTCAGCAGATAGCCGCCCCCGCGTTCGGTCATGCGCGGCACCAGATGACGGGCGGCCCAGACATGGGCCATCACATTGATGTCCCAGATGCGCTGCCAGTCTTCGTTCGGCACTTCCATGCCGCCCGCGATCAATATGCCCGCGTTAGAGCAGAACAGATCAATCGGGCCGATGTCGTTTTCCACGGCATCGATCATATCCNCGATCTCTTGCTCGACACCNACATTNACACCGAANGCCACGCCGTCGATTTCATCGGCAACCGCCTGCGCGCCCTCTTTGTTGAGGTCGACACAGACNACTTTCTTGGCCCCTTCCGCGGCAAAGCGGATGGCCATCGCCTTGCCGATGCCGCTTGCGGCGCCGGTGATGACGATGATTTTATCCTTCAGTTCCATAGCAGCCCCCTACGTCCACATGTTCGACCCGCCACAAACNGTCANCGCCTGACCGGTCATGTAGCGGCTTGCATCAGAGGCGAGGAACACGGCGAGCCCCGCGAAATCNTCNGCCTCGCCAAGACGGCGCAGCGGGATCTCGTTCTTGATGCGTTTCTCGACATCGGGATTGTCCCACAGCTCGCGCGCGAATTCGGTTTTCACCAGACCCGGACAGATCGCGTTGAACCGCAGACCCTTGGGCCCGAATTCGGCGGCAAGGTTGCGCACAAGGCCGATCAGCGCCAGCTTGGACATGCCATAGGTGCCNAGCATGACCGACGGTTTGAACGCCCCGATGGACGAGGTNAACGCCATCGANCCGGNNCCTTTNTCGATCATGTCGGGGGCCACCATCTGTGCCAGCCAAAGNTTGGACAGCACATTGGCGTTCATCGTCTTTTCATAGGCATCATCGGGGATCTCGGACGTNGGCCCATAGTAGGGGTTCACGCCCGCGTTGCCGATCACGATGTCGATCTTGCCTGCCAGCTTGTGGGTCTCGTCCACCAGCGCTTGCANCTGCTCTTTATANCCAACNTTGCAGGCGACGCCGAACGCCTTGCCCTTGCCAAGCGCGTTGATCTCGGCGGCGGCGGCGTCCAGCTGGTCTTGCTTGCGNGCCGAGATGACGACGGTCGCGCCATGCTCGGCCAGACCCTTGGCCATCGCCAGCCCCATGCCCTTGGAGGCGCCGGTCAACAGCGCCACCTTTCCGGTCAGNTCNAANAGGGTCATACGCCACCTCGCGTACGGCCTGTGGCGATCTCTTCACGGGCGCGCGATGTGCGCAGGTTGGATTCCTGATAATCCTTGACCTCGGCGCGGGCGATCACGTGGTGGTGGACCTCATCAGGGCCATCCGCATAGCGCAGCGTGCGCTGCGACGTGTACATGCCCGACAGCGGCGACCACTGCGAAATACCTGTCGCACCATGCACCTGCATCGCCTGATCGATGATGTTGCAGACTTTTTCCGGCACCATCGCCTTGATCATGCTGACCCAGATGCGAGCCTCTTTGTTGCCCAGAACGTCCATCGCCTTGGCGGCTTTCAGNACCATCAGNCGCATGGCTTCAATCTCGATCTTGGCGCGAGAGATCGTTTCCATGTTCTTGCCCAGATCNATGATNTTCTTGCCAAAGGCTTCACGGCTCAGCCCGCGTTCGATCATCAGGTCCANCGCNTTTTCNGCNGCCCCGATAGAGCGCATGCAGTGGTGGATACGGCCTGGCCCNAGACGCACTTGGGAGATTTCAAAGCCCTTGCCTTCGCCCCAGAGGATGTTTTCCTCGGGCACGCGCACATTGGTGAACTTGATGTGCATGTGACCGTGCGGCGCGTCGTCGTGACCAAAGACATGCATCGGGCCGACGATTTCAACACCGGGTGTGTCGATCGGCACAAGGATCTGGGACTGCTGGCGGAANGGTTCGGCNTCNGGCGACGTCTTGACCATGGTAATCATGATCTTGCAGCGCGGATCACCGGCACCGGAGATATAGTATTTCTCGCCGTTGATGACCCATTCACCGTTTTCCAGCACGGCAGAGGTAGAGATATTCTTGGCATCCGAGGACGCCATATCGGGTTCGGTCATCGCGAAGGCCGACCGGATTTCACCGGCNAGNAGCGGCTTGAGCCACTTTTCTTTCTGNTCCGCTGTNCCGATCCGTTCCAGCACTTCCATGTTGCCGGTGTCAGGCGCGGAACAGTTCAGCGATTCAGANGCCAGCGGGCTTTTGCCAAGCTCGGCCGCGATATAGGCGTAATCGAGGTTCGACAGACCTTCACCGGTTTCGGCATTCGGCAAAAAGAAATTCCACAGCCCATTTTCACGGGCCTTTTTCTTGGCGGTTTCCAGCAGCTCCAACTGGCCGGGCGCGTGTGACCAGCGGTCGGCACGACCTTCGCCAAGGCGGAAATANTCGTCGGTGATCGGATCGACATTTTCGCGGATGTGTTTGATGACGGCGGCCAACAGCGGCTTGGCCTTCTCGGACATCTCGAGATTATTCATTCCGGCCATAGCTTCGTTATGTGACATAGAGTGCCTCCTGGCAGTTGGTTCGATTATTTATTGACCCAGTTGGGTTTGCGTTTTTCGACAAAGGCGTTCACGCCTTCCTTGAAATCTTCGGTTTTGCTGAGGTCCGCGATCACCTCGCGTGAATAGGCGATGCTGTCNTGCATCCCGTCGCGCTTGTACATGTCGTTCAGGACGCGTTTCGTGGCCTTGACCGCCGANGGCGACACGGCACACAGCTCTTCGGCCTTTTCCATCGCTTTCGCCATCAGCTGGTCGGCAGGATAGACCGCGTTAACGCAGCCCATCGACAGCGCCTCATCGGCCATGATGGTGCGGCCGGTGAACATCATCTCTTGCGCGGCAAGNCGCCCGATATAGCGCGACAGGCGCTGCACGCCGGANGCCGCGGCAAAGAAGCCGACCTTGACCTCNGGCAGNGCGAATTTNGCCTGATCAGAGGCGAGGATAATGTCGCATGACAGCGCGGTTTCAAATCCGCCGCCCATNGCGAAACCGTTGACGGCTGCGACGATGGGCTTTTCCAGATCNAAACGCGAGGACAGACCGGCNAAGCCGCTGGCGGGCATTGTCGCNTTTGACCCGCCCGCNGCNGTGGCTTTCAGGTCGTTCCCCGCGGANAACGCCTTGTCCCCCGCGCCNGTCAGAACCGCGACCCAAAGATCCTGATCCGCTNCAAAAGCGTCCCAGCAATCGGCCATTTCATTATGCATGTCGACGTGCACGGCATTGTACACCTCGGGGCGGTTCATGGTCACAACAAGGATGTGACCCTTCTTTTCGGTGGTGATATATTGATAGCTCATACCTTCAGCCCTCCGGTGTCGATTTCAGTGAATTTCCCGCCATTCNTGGCCAGATCGCGCAGCAGCTCNGCGGGCGCGAATTCGGGGTCTTCGGCGCCNAGCTTTTCCATCACGTCCAGCACGGCCTGCGCACCGACCATATCGCCATAGAACATCGGGCCGCCCTTATCGGCGGGCCAGCCATAGCCGTTCAGCCAGACCACATCGATGTCAGAGGGGCGCTGCGCCTTGTTNTCCTCNAGGATTTTGACCGCTTCGTTGATCATCGGATAGATGCAGATCTCGATGATCTNTTCCTGCGACATCTGGTTGGCTTCGGCNCCTGTGATGTCCTTGATCACACCGGCAACCACATCCGACGGGATCGGGCGGCGGGATTCATCATAGTCGTAGAAACCCGCTTGGGTCTTCTGGCCGCGACGGTCCATTTCACACAGCGCATCGCGGATCGGGTTTTCGGTCTTGGCCCCTTTGGACCAGCCGATATCCAGACCGGCCAGATCGGACATCTGGAACGGCCCCATCTTGAAGCCAAAGGCGTTCAGCGCGGCGTCCACATCCCANGGCATCAAGCCCTGTTGCAGCAGCTTGTTGGCCTGTTTCTGGCGTGCGAACAAAATACGGTTGCCGACAAAACCGGGGCAAACGCCGACGAGCACAGCGATCTTGTTGATCTTGGCCGCCAGATCCATCGAGGTCGCGACCACATCATCGGCAGTATGTTTCGCGCGCACGATTTCGAGCAGTTTCATNACGTTGGCAGGCGAGAAAAAGTGCAGCCCGATCACGTCTTCGGGGCGCTTGGTCATCGCCGCGATTTCGTCGATGTTCAACGCCGAGGTGTTCGTCGCAAGGATCGCGCCCGGTTTCATCACGCGGTCCAGCTCGGTGAAAATCTTGCGCTTCAGCTCCATGTCTTCGAACACGGCTTCGATCACCAGATCNCAATCGGCCAAGGCNGCCAGTTCCAGCTTGCCGTCAAAGCGATCCATCCGCGCTTCGACTTCTTCTTGCGGGAAACGGCCCTTATCGGCGCTGCGCTGGTAGTTGCCGCGCACGACCTTCAACCCGCGGTCTAGCGCCTCTTGCGTGGTTTCGACGATGGTGACGGGGATGCCCGCGGTGGCAAAGTTCATCGCGATGCCGCCGCCCATCGTACCCGCGCCGATGATGCCTACGGATTTGATCTCGCGCTGTTTGGTGTTGGCGGGCAGGTCCGGGACCTCCCATGCGGCTTTGCCGGCAGCACCGATATAGGCACCAATTTCTGCGTCGGTTGGGGTGTTCATAGTCTTCCTTTCTTCCGGCCCGGTTGGTGGGCCTTATGTGTCCAGACAGGCCGCGCGGATCGCACGGCGGTCAATCTTGTCGGTGGCACCACGGGTCAAAGGACCGTCCTGGCACCACAGTTTTTCGGGTATCTTGAATTTGGCCAGCCGNCCGTCGAGGTGCGCCGCCATNTCGGCTTGCGTCAANGGCTTGCCATCNCGGGTCTGCACNGAGGCCCCGACGACTTCGCCCAAACGCGCATCCGGCACGGAAAACGCGCAAGCCTCGATCACATCGGGATGCGTGTGCAGCGCGCCCTCGACATCCAGACAAGCGATGTTTTCGCCGCCCCGGATGATGATGTTCTTCTTGCGATCAAGGATGGTGATATAGCCTTCGGCGTCGATCACACCCAGATCACCGGTGCGCAGCCAGCCGTCTTGCATCGTCTCTTCGGTGGCTTCGGGCTTGTTGAGGTAGCAGCGCATATTGGCGGGGCTTTTGACGGTAATCTCGCCCAATTCGCCTTGCGGGACATCGTTGCCCTTGTCGTCCAGAAAGCGGATGTCTTGCAGCGGCGGATGCAGCTTACCTGCGGCGTCGGGGCGTTTGTTGTATTCCTCGCCCACCATGCCGATGCCA
The DNA here is from genome assembly GCF_002167505.1 of Sulfitobacter sp. TMED3. NCBI lineage: Bacteria > Pseudomonadati > Pseudomonadota > Alphaproteobacteria > Rhodobacterales > Roseobacteraceae > Sulfitobacter > Sulfitobacter sp. TMED3. The sequence continues at coordinate 62,504 of NZ_NHBI01000027.1, forward strand.
AGCGCGTTCGTCTCGGTCATTCCCCAACCCGTCGCGATATCGGCGGCGGGGAACTGGTTTTTCAACTGCGCGACCTGCGCCGCAGGGCGTTTCGCCCCGCCTGCGCCAAGCCAGGTGAGCGTCGGCAGGGTTTCTCCCATACGCTTTGCGGCTTCCAGCAGGTCGGCAGATTGCGTCGGCACGCCGAGAAAACGGGTCACGCCCTCGCGGTTGATCACGCGCACCGCTTCTTCGGCGTCCCACTTGTGTAACAAGGAGATCTTGGCACCAGCGGGCAGGCTAAGCAGAAACAGCGGATGCGTCGCGGTGACGTGGAACAGTGGCGTGACGATCAACCCCGACGGGCGCGGCGCGGGCGGTGCGCCGGGTTCAGGGGGGGTGACCAGCGGCGCGGCAACGGCTTGTAACAGCCAGCTGAACACCGCGCTAAGCGCGCCACGGTGGGTCTGCACCACCCCTTTCGGCTTGCCCGTCGTGCCAGAGGAATACATCACCGCAAAGTCATCGTCCGTGTCCAGATCGACCCCTTCGGGCGGCGTTTCGGCCATGCCCTGCATCAGCGCCGACAGCTTGTGCGGGCCCATTTCCTCGGCATCGCGCACGCCGATGAGACGCAGGCCCAGATCAGCCTCGAGCGGTTTCATCCGTTCAAAACGGGGGCCATCGGCAAAGACCGTCTTGGCCCCGCTGTCTTGCAACGCATAGTCAAGCTCTTCGGTGGTCCACCACGCATTGACGAACACCACCACAGCACCCGCTGACGCGACCGCCAGCGTGAGCATCAGCAGTTCGGGATAGTTGCGCATCGCGATTCCGACACGGTCGCCGGTCTTGATCCCCAGCGTGTCGCGCAGCCCGTTGGCGATGCGGTTCACATCGGCGGTGAACGCATCATAGGTCCAGCGTTCATCCTGATAGACCAGAAACTCTGCCGCGCCATTGCCCTGGATTTCGCGGCTCGCCTGGATCAGCCCGCCCAGGGTTTTCGGGATATTCTTGAATGTTTTATAG
>NZ_NHBI01000028.1:0-39685 GCF_002167505.1 Sulfitobacter sp. TMED3
ACGCCACACGACCCGACCGCGCCCCGCGGCTCGCTTGCCATTCGATCGCCTCGGCGTGCAGCGTCTTGGCGTCAATCTCGACCCCGTAAGCCTCGCAATAGCCGCGGATCATATCCAGATACTGTTTCTGGTCGCAGGGATGGAAGCCCAGCCACAGCCCGAACCGATCCGACAGCGATACTTTCTCTTCCACCGCCTCGGCAGGGTTGATGGCAGAGCCACGTTCGTTCTCGATCATGTCACGGGGCATCAGATGCCGCCGGTTCGACGTAGCATAAAGCACGACATTCTCTGGCCGCCCCTCGATCCCGCCATCCAGCACCGCCTTCAGCGACTTGTAATGCGCGTCGTCATGACCAAAGCTCAGATCATCGCAATACAGGATAAACCGTTGTCGCGCACCGCGCAGCAGGCTCAGCAGACGGCCTACCGATGGCAGGTCTTCACGTTGCAGTTCCACGATGCGCAGACGGTCGTGCGTTTCGCGGACATGGGCGTGCACGGCTTTCACAAGGCTCGACTTGCCCATCCCGCGCGCGCCCCACAGCAGGGCGTTGTTGGCGGGCAGACCAGCGGCGAATTGCATCGTGTTGGCCAGCAANGTGTCGCGCGCACGATCCACCCCNACCAGCAGCGACAGATCAACCTTGCTGACCGTTTCGACCGGTGCCAGATGGTCCGGCCCTGTCTGCCAGACAAAGGCCCCCGCTACATCAAAATCCGGGGTTTTCAGCGGCGGAGGAGACATCCTCTCCAACGCCGCTGCAATACGGTCCATCGGGTCACGGTTCACTTCAGGTCGTCCTCATCCTCTTCGAACTCTGCGAGGATCGGGTCATCATANTCGTCGTCATAATACCCGTCTGCGCGCAGCTGCTCTTCTCGTTTGCGTTCAACCCGCCCTACAAGAAAGATAGAGATTTCGTAAAGCCCGTAGACCACAACAAACAGGATCCCTTGGGTGATCACATCCGGCGGCGTNACAAGTGCGGCCAGCACCAGAATACCAACCACCGCATATTTGCGCACGTTGCCAAGCCCTTCGGCGCTGACCAGTCCGGCCTTACCCATCAGGGTCAGCAATACGGGCAGCTGAAAGCACAGGCCAAAGGCCACGATGAACTTGATCGTCAGGCTCAGATATTCNTGAGCCGACCCCTGGAACGCGATGGCCGCGATCCCGCCTGCGTTATCCGTCCCCTCGCCGACAAGCGTNCCCGCCTGCTGGAACCCAAGGAAGAAATCGAAAGCCAGCGGTGTCACGACATAAAAGGCAAAGGACGCGCCCAAAAAGAACATCAGCGGGCTCGAGATCAGGAAGGGCAGAAACGCGCCCTTCTCGTTCTTGTAAAGCCCCGGTGCCACGAAGCGCCACAGNTGGTAGCTGATATAGGGGAAGCCCANNACCAGCCCGCCCAGCAAAGAGATAGAGATGGCGACGAAAAAGCCCTCTTGCAGCTTGATNAGGATCAACCCNCAGTCTTCCTGCCCNCGCTCGGCCATAGCCGAACACAAAGGGTTCGTCAGGAAGTTAAAGATCGGATTCCAAACGGTAAAACAGATCACCATGCCGATGATAAAGGCGATCACCGAATGGATCAGCCGCGTGCGCAGCTCGGCCAGATGCTCGATCAGCGGGGCGGCGCTGTCGTCAATATCGTCTGATGCACTCATGTGTCACTCTTTTTGGCCGCTGGCGCTTTGGGCGCGGCTTTCTTGGCNGCAGGTTTCGCTGCNGCAGGTTTCTTGGCGGCAGGCTTCTTGGCGGCAGGCTTCTTCGCAGGTGTGGCTTTGGCTGGCGCTTTGGCGGCAGCTGCCTTCTTGGCTGGCGCTTTCTTGGCAGGAGCTTTCGCCGCCGGCTTCTCGATCTGCGGCGCGGCGGCGGGTGTCGCCAGTTTGGCCTCTGCGGCATCGGCCTGTGCCAGCGCTTCGGCAGCTTCACGCTGTTTGCGCTCGGCACCGGCACGGGCGGTGGCGGCCTGGATCTTCTTGACATCCTCGGCCCGCTGCGAGGCCAGTTTGCCCGTCTCGCTTTCGGGGTCGAATTTGGACAGGGATTTGGTCGCTGATTTGACTTCGTCCATCGCCGATCCCAGCGGGTTCGTCGCGGTTTTCAACGTCTTGTTCAAACTGGATGACATCTCGCGCATGCCCGTGTCATCGGCGGCATCATTCATCGCATTGCTGAACTCGCGCGCCATCCCCTTGGCCTTGCCCACAAACTGGCCGACCTTGCGAAACAGCACGGGCAGGTCCTTGGGACCCACCACAATCAGCGCGACAACGCCAACGACCAACAGCTCTGACCACCCCATATCAAACATGAGAGCTTACACCCGGTCCTTATCGGTCTTCGTGTCGGTGACAACAACGGTGTCATCGCTCAGCTCGGCGGTGTCCTTGTCGCCGTTTTTCACGTCATCTTCGCCTTCGCTGATGCCTTTCTTAAAGCTGGTGATGCCCTTGCCGACTTCGCCCATCAGGCTGGAAATCTTGCCGCGCCCGAACAGGACCAGCACCACAACGGCAATCAGCAAAAGACCCGGAAGGCCGATATTGTTCAACATAGTCTCAACTCCATAATCCGAATATGTGGCAGGGGGACTGCCCCCGCCGGTAAACTCTGTCTCTTTTTAGGCCCCTGCTCTGGCAGCTTGAAGGGCCAAAGCGTTTCCCCCGCCGCGCGGCCCCGCAAAATTTTCGCCCTNCGACGACCGCCCCAACACTCCTGACAGTTTTTTGGCAGTTGCCTTGCACCCTGCCCGCCTGCGTGGCACAGATAGACCATGCGCCGCAGCGACCGATTGTTTTCCCTGCTCTCCCTCTTGGGCGACCACCAGCTTCACCGGGCCGAGGATATGGCGCAGGCGGCGGGCGTGTCCTTGCGCACGCTCTACCGCGACATCGCGCGTCTGCAGGCGTCGGGCGTTGCGATCACCGGCACCCGTGGCGCAGGCTACCGGCTGACACCGGCGACGGTGCTGCCGCCTCTATCCCTCTCCCCCGATGAGATAGAGGCGTTGCAACTCGCCCTCGCCGTTGTGCTTGAAACAACTGACCCCGACCTACAGGCCGCCGCGACCTCTCTGGCGCAAAAGATCGACGCGGCCTTGCCCGAAACCGCACAGCCCGCAACGCAGGACTGGCAGCGCATCGAACACCCTTTCGCCAATGCCGCGCGGGGGATGGGGCATCTGCCCGTGCTGCGCGCCGCAATCCGCGCGCGCCAGAAACTCAGGATCGTCTACAACGCCGACGATGGCTCACTCGATACGCTGGTGCTCCACCCCCACGCGCTCAACCATGCCGCGCGCAGTTGGACCCTGTCGGGTTGGGATGAAACCAAAGGGCAAAACACGACCCTGCGGCTTGACCTGATCGAGGCGACACACCCGCTGCCCGCGCTATTCACCGCGCCGCCCGCCTTCCAAATGGATTAAATCCTCGCCGAAGGCATCCCGCGGTGCCACAGGGGCAGCCGCCAGCGGTCTACCCTGCCGCATGCACCGGAAAGACAAAACAACGATCGCGGCGCACGGTCAGCCACATGACGGCCCCGGGCTGCGGCAAAAAGACATTGGGCACGGTGGCACGCAGGGTGCTGCCGTCATGGTCCATGACAAATTCCACGAGACTCTCATTCCCCATGAAACGCGCACGCGCAACAACGGCGCGGGCTGCGGTGCCATCGGTCGAGGTTGGCAACGGCCCCTTGCCCGCTCGGTCAAAGTCGATGCGCAAATGCTGGGGGCGGAACACGATATCTACCTGCGTCCCGTCCGGCACGCCGGGGGCCAGAAACCGGCCAAAGACAGTATGCGCCAGCGCCCCAGACACCTCGGCCCGCAACACATTCGCGTCCGAGAAAAACGCCACCGACGCGCGGTCGACGGGACGGGTGTACACGTTATAGGGGGCCCCCTGCTGCACGATCTTGCCATCGCGCATCAGGGCGATCTCGTCCGCCATGCGCATGGCTTCCTCGGGCTCGTGGGTGACCAGCAAAACGGCGGTGCCTTCCTCTTTCAGGATGCCCAAAGTCTCGTCCCGGATGTCATCGCGCAGGCGGTTATCAAGCCCCGAGAAGGGCTCGTCCATCAGCATGATCTTGGGCCGCGGGGCCAAGGCACGCGCCAGCGCCACGCGCTGTTGTTCGCCCCCCGACAGTTGATGCGGATAGCCGTCGATAAATCGCAGCAGGTCCACACGTTCAAGCAGTTCCTCGATACGGGCGCGGCGTTCGGCCTTGGTNCCGGTTTTCAGGCCAAAGCCCACGTTGTCGGCCACGCTAAGATGCGGAAACAGCGCGAAATCCTGAAACATCAACCCGATCTCGCGCCGTTCGGGGGGCACGCGGAAAACCGTGTCACAGATCAGCTTGCCGTCGACATGGATCGTACCGCTGTCCTGCATCTCGACGCCGGCGATCATCCGCAGGGTGGTCGACTTGCCACAGCCCGATGGCCCCAGAAGGCAAGTCACCTGCCCCGGCATGATCTTCAGGCTGACATCATCCACGACGGCCCGCCCGCCATAGGCGCGCTGCAGGTTCTTGATTTCCAGTCTCGGGTGCACGTCAGTCATTTCAGTCATGGGCGCGGTCTAATCCGATCAATTCGCTCGGGATCGACCGCTATCAGCCCCGCCGCGCGCCCGCAAGCACCGCCGCGAAGCCTGCGACCAGAACGACCACACAAATCACCAAAAGCTGTTCGTATTTATGCCCCTCTGGCAGCACCGCGGCAAAGGCGGGCCACGCACGGGCAATATAGGCAAAGGCCCCTATCATCGCCGCCCCGAAGGCTACCAGATAGGCCCATAGGGCGATCTGCCGCTGCATCACCAGCCCGACCACCAGCACCGGCGTCAGGAACATCGACGCAGTACCCGACACGGCCACCGCATCGAACAGCGTCGCATTGCCCCAGAGCGTCAGCACCGTGCCCGCAGCCATAAAGCCCAGCATCACGATCCGCCCGCCGTTCAGGCTACGCGGTGCGAGCTTCAGCTCTTCAACCACCAGACGCGCGGCAGACGAGAGCGCGGAATCCAGCGTGCTCAGCGCCGAGACCAGCAGCGAAATCATCAGCGCGACAAACACCCACGCAGGAAACATCGTGGCCCAGGTGCCGATCAGCTCCCCCTCGTAGGCCGCACCGACAAGGCTCGCCTGAATGCCGAAGAACCCGAAGCCGATGATACACAGGGTCGAGATCCAGAAGGCATGCAGAAAGGACCGGCGCGTCACCTCCGGGTCGGCGATAAACCCGCGGTCCATCATCACCGGATCATGCGCGGGGTAGGAAAACACCTGCAACAGCGCCACGGCCAGCAAGACCCAGCCGTTATAGGCCCCTGCTGTCCCCGGTGCTGTGACAACCGCACCCAGATCAAAGCCGGGCGACACGACCAACGCCACAAAGGCAACGCCGAAAACCACAAGGAACACGACCATCTGCACCACATCAGTGCGCAGCGCAGCGCTCAGCCCGCCCCAAGCGGAATAGCCCAGCCCCACGAGCGCCACGATCAGGATCGCAGGCGTGCCGCTACCCGCCAGCACGGCGTTAAAGATCAGCCCCACCACCAGCAGATTGGCAAACACCTCGGACAAGAGCCGCAGCGCGATGACCAGATTATAGCAGGCATTGCCCGCCCCGCCAAAGCGCGCGCCCAGCCAATCCTGCACCGACAGGGCTCCGTTCTGGCGCAGACGCCCGACGATAAAGCCCCCGGTCAGGAAAGACCCATAATAGGCCGCATAGGCCAGCGTGCCCGCGATGCCGTAGTAATATCCCAGGATCGCCGCGTTCATCAGGCTGCGCGCGAAAATCCATGTGGTGACCTGGCTGAGCACCAGCGTCCAAAGCCCCGGCGCACCGCCTTGGGCCGTCATCCCGCCAAAGAATCCCTCGACCGAGGCGCGGCGCGGTGCGGCCAGCAGACTTGCGGCGATGATGGCACCGAAGAGGACAAATAGAACAATGGGGGACATCCGGGAATACCTTTGAAAGGGACAGCAACGTCCATGGGTAGCCTAGCAAAAACCGCCGCGCTATCTGTTGCGCGGCGGTCTGTCGTAAACGTGATGAAATATGTCAGACGGGCGCGCGCTCCGCGCGGACATCGCAGCGCCCGGCCCTCGCCCTTACATCGTGATATTGGTCGCCCCGCCGTCCAGCAGCAAGTTCTGCCCGACGATAAATCCCGCGTGTTGCGAGCACAGGAAAGCACAGGCCGCGCCGAATTCATGCCGCGTGCCATAGCGCCCTGCGGGAATCGTCGATGCGCGCTCGGTGCGGGCCTCTTCCAGCGTGATGCCCTTTTGTTTGACGACGCCGCCATCCAGTGCATCGGCGCGGTCGGTGGCGTGGATGCCGGGCAGCAGGTTGTTGATCGTGACACCCTTGCCCGCGACCTGACGCGAGGTGCCCGCGACATAGCCGGTCAGACCGGTACGNGCCGAGTTGCTNAGCCCCAGAACGCCGATTGGCGCNCGCACGGATTGCGAGGTGATGTTGACGACGCGGCCCCAGCCACGGTCCATCATCGCGGGCACCAGCGCCTTGATCATNGCNATGGGGGCCAGCATGTTCGCATCGAGCGCCTTGATGAAATCCTCGCGGTCCCAATCGCTCCACATGCCGGGGGGTGGGCCGCCTGCGTTATTGACCANAATGTCGATCTGGCCCGCGGCCTCCAGCACCAGCTTCTGGCCTTCNTCCGTGGCGATATCGGCGGCGATGGTGGTGACCTCGACGCCATAGTCCTGACGGATGCGTTCGGCGGCTGTTTCCAGATCAGCGGCACCGCGTGCGTTCATCACCAGATCCACACCCGCTTCGGCCAGCGCCTCTGCGCAGCCCAGGCCGAGGCCCTTTGACGATGCGCAAACCAATGCGCGTTTTCCCTTGATTCCCAGATCCATAGCGATCTCTCCCGGTTAGTGTTCGCGCAAGTCGTAGCACTGTCNTNGCGGACAATGCCAGCAAAAGGCCAAAGGCTTGACCCGAATGGGACACAATCCTATGGCAAGGACACAAGAACCACCNGCAGTTGTGTGACTGCCGNCCCCGATATCATTCANCTTTCGCGCGCAAAGGCCCGCCCCATGACCTCGCCCCGCCCTTCCCCTCCGCAAAGCGTCCCNGTCTTTCGTGCGACGCAATTCACGGCGACGGATGGTGCGAATATGGGCGACNCGCTGTCTTTTGCCTCGGAACTGCTGCTGGATGATGTGTACGAGCTGTCCTACGGGGCGGAACCAGTGCGCCTGTCGATCCAGACGGCACCGGATGGCAGCCTGTCGATCGCGCCCGATACGCAAACCGGCACCAGCGGGGCCGCCCTGCATCTGGATTGCGCCCTGACCTTCATGTCNCCTGACGGGCAGATCAACGATGCGATCCTGCTGGTCGAAGTGGCCGATGANGNCCATGCCGAAGCGATCTATCTCATCCCGCTCAGCGCGCTGTCGTCGAAAGTGGAATACCGGCTGGTTGGCATCGACACCGAGACGATGCGCCAGAAGTTCGCGCAAGTGGCNTGTGTGTCCTTCACCCGCGGCACGCATATCACCATGGCCACCGGTGAGCAGCGCCCGATCGANGANCTCTGCGTCGGNGACAAGGTCCTGACCCGCGATGACGGCGTGCAGGCGATCCGCTGGATCGGNCAAAGCACCGTGCGCGCGGTNGGCGAATTCGCCCCGATCTGCATCNACGCGGGCACATTGAACAACGACAATGACCTGATCGTCAGCCCCGATCACCGCCTGTTCATCTACCAGCGCGAAGACCGTCTGGGNGCCGGCCGGTCAGAGCTGCTGGTCAAGGTCCGCCATCTGGTCAACGGCGATACGGTACGGGTGCAGGACGGCGGCTTTGTCGACTATTTCCAACTGCTGTTTGACGGNCACCAGATCATCTATGCCGAAGGCATCGCGGCGGAATCCATGCTGATCGACAGCCGCACCAAAGGCGTGCTGCCGCAAGAGCTGTCGGACGCCATGGGCGATGTCATCCCCGGCCATTCCGACCTGCCCCANGCGGGGCTNGATGTGTCNGAACCNCTGCTGGANCGCCCCGACGCGGCAGAACTGCTGCGCCGCGCCAGCATGCGCTGATCAGCCAAAGAATTCCTCGCGCACGATCTTGCCATTGGCCACGTGGTAGATGGCGACCTCTTTCATCTCCATCTCGGTGCCGCTGTCTTTTTCGCGCGCCGCAACATCAAAGATGACGGCAAAACGGTCATCGCCGTGGANCATCGGGTCGCTGACATTCTGACGCGTCACCTCCATCGCGCTGTCCCACCACGCATGCTTGCCCTTGATGCCCTCAAGGCCCTGCGTCTCGCGCCCGTTTCCGTGGTCCATCCCTTCAACCGACACGGCGTCCTGCGCATAAAGCCGATCAAGGTTCGCCACCTCGTGGCCCTCGCGGCAGCCTTTTACCAACGCATCTGCGATCTCTTTCAATTCCATTGTCACACCCCCTCTTGTTTCATCTGCCCCCATGATACCGCAGTTTCGCGCCTACCCCCAAGGAAATGCCAGCACGCGCCTGATCCAAGCAGACTTGCGCGTGTGTTCGGGCGTGGATATATGCCAANCCATGTTGGATACCCCCTCAAACCGCCCCGCTTTGCCTGCCGAAATCGCTCGGCGTCGCACCTTTGCGATCATTTCCCACCCCGATGCGGGGAAAACCACGCTGACAGAGAAATTNNTGCTGTTCGGCGGGGCGATCCAGATGGCCGGTCAGGTCCGCGCCAAGGGCGAGGCGCGNCGCACNCGNTCNGACTTTATGGCGATGGAAAAGGATCGCGGCATCTCTGTCTCGGCTTCGGCCATGTCATTCGATTTCATGAACAAGGGCACGAATTTCCGCTTTAACCTCGTGGATACGCCCGGCCACTCTGACTTTTCCGAAGATACCTACCGCACGCTGACCGCCGTTGACGCGGCCGTAATGGTGATTGACGGCGCGAAGGGCGTGGAAAGCCAGACGCAAAAGCTGTTCGAGGTCTGCCGCATGCGCGACCTGCCGATCCTGACATTCTGTAACAAGATGGACCGCGAAAGCCGCGACGTTTTCGAGATCATCGACGAAATTCAGGAAAACCTTGCCATTGATGTGACCCCTGCAAGCTGGCCCATCGGCGTGGGCCGCGACTTTATCGGCTGCTACGACATCCTGCGCGACCGGCTTGAACTGATGGACCGTGCGGACCGGAACAAGGTCGCTGAGAGCATTGCGATTGAAGGGTTGGATGACCCGAAGCTGGCCGAACACGTGCCCGCCGCCCTGCTAGAGAAGCTGCGCGAAGACCTTGAAATGGTGCGCGAGCTGATGCCGCCGCTGGATGCCGAACTGATGGCCGAAGGGTCGCTGACACCGATCTGGTTCGGCTCTGCGATCAACAGCTTTGGCGTCAAGGAACTGATGGACGGGATCGCCACCTACGGCCCCGAGCCGCAGATTCAATCGGCAGAGCCAAGACAGATTTTACCTGAAGAACCAAAGGTTTCCGGCTTTGTCTTCAAGGTTCAGGCGAACATGGACCCCAAGCACCGCGACCGCGTGGCCTTTGTCCGTCTGGCGTCGGGCCATTTTACCCGTGGCATGAAGCTGACCCATGTGCGGTCCAAGAAAACCATGTCTGTTACCAACCCCGTGATGTTCCTTGCCGCCGACCGCGAACTGGCAGAGGAAGCATGGGCCGGTGACATCATCGGCATTCCCAACCACGGGCAACTGCGCATCGGTGACACCCTGACCGAGGGCGAGGCGATCCGCGTCAGTGGCATCCCGTCCTTCGCGCCAGAGCTTTTGCAGGGCGTGCGCGCGGGCGATCCGATGAAATCGAAACACCTTGAAAAAGCGCTGATGCAATTCGCCGAAGAAGGTGCGGCGAAGGTCTTTAAACCCGCCATCGGCTCGGGCTTTGTTGTGGGCGTCGTCGGGCAGCTACAGTTCGAAGTGCTCGCCAGCCGGATCGAACTGGAATACGGGCTGCCGGTGCGGTTCGAACAATCGCAGTTCACCTCGGCTCGATGGGTGAACGGTGACCGACAAGCCGTTGATAAGTTTACAGAAGCCAACAAACAACATATCGCCCATGACCACGATGGCGACATCGTTTACCTGACGCGGCTGCAATGGGATATCGACCGTGTGGACCGCGATTACCCCGATGTGCGCCTGACCGCGACCAAGGAAATGATGGTCTGACTTGGGCTTGCCAGCCCGACCGACGCACCGCAAACTGGCCCCATGACTGATGTGACATGGGGCATCGCCTCTACCATTCTGGCACCGACGCGCGACATATTGCAGTTCGCCGCCTATCATCTGGCGGCGGGCGCGCAGCGGCTTTACATCTATCTGGATGCGCCCAACGACGAGGCCTTTGCCCATCTGGACGCCCATCCCAAGATCCGTGTCATCACCTGCGACGCGCGCTATTGGAAGCAGCGCAAACGTGACCGACCAGTCGCCCACCAGCAACGCCAGACGGCAAATGCGACCCATGCCTACAACCGCCGCCGCGAGGTGGACTGGCTGATCCACATGGATGCGGACGAGTATCTGGTCGCAGGCCGCCCGATCGCTGACATTCTGGCCGATATCCCGCAAGCTGCGCCCGCCACCCGCATCCGCCCGATGGAGCAGCTTTCAGGCGATCCGACGGCGTTCAAGGGGTTCATCCCCGCCGGCCCCGACCGCGCGCGCATTGTGGCAGAGCTTTATCCGACCTATGGCGCTTATTTGAAGGGCGGGTTTCTCAGCCATCTTGCGGGCAAGGTATTTGTCCGCACGGGGCTGCCGAATATGCATCTGCGCATCCACAACGTCTTTCAAAAAGGCGAGATGCTGGACTGTCACGACGCCCCGCCCGACATCACGCTGGCCCATGCCCATGCGAAAACATGGGACGACTGGATCGCCGCCTACCGCTACCGCGTGACCAAAGGCAGCTACCGCCCCGAACTGCGCCCCAACCGCCCCTATGATCAGGGCGGCCTATCGCTCAATGACCTTTTCTCGATGATAGAGAGTGAAAGCGGCGAGGACGGGTTGCGCGCGTTTTTCAACGAAGTCTGCGCCGATACGCCGGAATTGCGCAGCCGTCTGCGCGGTCACGGGCTCCTGCGCGAGGTTGATCTGGCGCTGCCCAACCATCTGGCAACACATTTCCCCCGTTTCACAGGGCTTTAGCGCATCCATTTGACGCGACGGGGAGTCTTTGTTAATGGGTGCAGAACATGTCGCGGAGAGCCTCCGCCCCTTGGGCCATGCGGGCCGACATGAATGCTGCCGCGGGCCAAGTGTATGTCCGCTATCATCGGACACACATGACAAAATTTTCTGATCTAAACCTTAATCCTAAAGTCCTGAAAGCCATCAATGAGGCCGGGTATGAAACCCCCACGCCCATTCAGGCCGGCGCGATCCCCCCTGCCCTTGAAGGCAAGGACGTCTTGGGAATCGCCCAAACAGGCACCGGCAAAACTGCCAGCTTTACCCTGCCCATGATCACTCTGCTTGCCCGTGGCCGCGCCCGCGCCCGGATGCCGCGCAGTCTGGTGCTGTGCCCCACGCGGGAACTGGCNGCNCAGGTNGCCGANAACTTCGACACCTATACCAAGCACCTGAAACTGACCAANGCGNTGCTGATCGGCGGNGTGTCNTTCGGNGAGCAGGACAAGCTGATCGACAAGGGCGTTGACGTTTTGATCGCCACGCCCGGCCGTCTGATCGACCACTTTGAGCGCGGCAAGCTGATCTTGTCCGACGTGAAGATCATGGTCGTGGACGAGGCCGACCGGATGCTGGATATGGGGTTCATCCCCGATATCGAACGCATCTTCCAGATGACGCCCTTTACCCGTCAGACGCTGTTCTTCTCGGCCACGATGGCCCCCGAGATCGAGCGGATTACGAACACCTTCCTCTCTGCGCCCGAGCGTATCGAAGTGGCCCGTCAGGCCACCACGAGCGAGAATATCGAGCAAGGCGTGCTGATGTTCAAAGCCTCACGCAAGGACCGCGAAGCGACGGAAAAACGCAAAGTGCTGCGCGCGTTGATCGACGCCGAAGGCGACAAATGCACAAACGCGATCATCTTCTGCAANCGCAAGATGGATGTGGATACGGTCGCTAAGTCGTTGAANAAATACGGCTATGACGCGGCTCCGATCCACGGGGATCTTGATCAAAGCCAGCGGACCAAAACACTGGAAGGGTTCCGCAACGGCGATCTGCGCTTCCTTGTTGCCTCTGACGTGGCGGCGCGCGGTCTTGATGTGCCGTCGGTCAGCCACGTGTATAACTACGACGTGCCNTCCCATGCCGAGGATTACGTGCACCGGATCGGCCGCACGGGTCGCGCGGGACGTGATGGCAAGGCGATCATGATCTGCGTCCCGCGGGACGAAAANAACCTCGAAGACGTTGAACGTCTGGTACAGCGCGAGATCCCGCGCCTCGACAACCCCTTGGGCGGTTCGGAGGCAAAAGCGGCCCCNGCGGCAGNGGCCAAGACAGCCGACGCCCCCGCTGCGAAATCCGATGAGGCGGCCAAATCTGANAAGCCCAAACGCACCCGCACNCGCAGCCGTAAAAAGCCTGATGCGGCTAAGGTTGACGCTGAACAGACAGAGACGGCGCAGGCNGACAGCCCCAANGCTGACAAACCCGATGCCAAAGCGGACGCCAANTCTNANGCAAAGCCGCANGACAAAAAGTCGNACAAACCAGCCAAGGAGTCCGCAGACAAGGCCCCTGCCCAAAAGGCAGANGCCGCTCAGGANGACAAACCCAACAACCGTCGCGGTGGCCGTGGCGGGCGCGGTGATAACAACCGCAATGACAACAACCGTCAGCAGAACAACCGCAACGACAACCGCGTCGTCGGTCTGGGCGATCACACGCCCGAGTTCATCGGCCTGAGCTTTGCCGAGCGTCGCGAATAACCCCNCGCACCACTGACAGAAACGATTAAAGGCGCAGAGCATCCTCTGCGCCTTTTNCTTTGTCNGTTACCGCTTTGCCTTNCAGCAGNNCCGACGCGCCACACCCTGCCCCCACAAACGCAAAACGCCGCGCAGNGGGCTGCGCGGCGTTTCNATTNAGCNTGAGANCGTTTTAGCTCAGGCGGCTGACCACGATGGTAACCTCGGGCTTTTTGCCGATCTCATCGTTGGCGGACTGACGCACNGTGCGCTTCAACCCATCGTGCAGCTTGTCGTCGTCGCGCAGGGTCTTGGCATTAGCACGGCCAAGGAACTGGGNCAGATCGGCTTCCAGCACNTCAACCAGCGACGTCTTGGACCGACCTTGCTCTGGCAGACCCATGGCATCGACCCAAGGATCGCCCAAAGCTTCGTCATTCTCGTCCAGGATGACGGTCACGGTGACGTGGCCGTTCAACGCCATGCGGATACGGTCGCGCACAACGCCNTCCATCGCGCCNATNTGNGTNGANCCNTCNAGNTANGTCCGCCCGCTGTCNACATATTCNACGACCTTGGGCTCGTTGCCCGACAGNTCGATCATCATGCCGTTNACGGCCAGAACACCCTTCATCCCCTTGGCGTTGGCGATTTTGGTGTGCTCGCGCAGGTGGCGGTGCTCACCATGCATCGGGATCAGAATCTGCGGCTTGACCACGTCATGCAGCGTTTCCAGATCGGGACGGTTGGCGTGGCCNGANACGTGATACAGACCCGAGCTGTCGTCGACGATATCAACGCCCATCTCGGAGAATGCGTTGATCACCTTGATCACGCCACGNTCGTTGCCNGGAATGGTTTTGGAGGAGAACAGGAACATGTCCCCTTCCTTCATTTCCAGCCCCATGTATTTNCCGCGNGCCAGCTGTGCCGACGCCGCACGGCGCTCCCCCTGCGAGCCTGTCACCAGCAGCATCAGGTTCTCGCGCGGGATACCGCGGGCTTCTTCCGGGCTNACGACCGGGGGGAAGTCCTTCATCACGCCGGTTTCAAGCGAGGCTTCGACCATGCGTTTCATCGCGCGTCCCAGCAGCACAACCGACCGCCCTGCCCGTTCGCCCGCATCCGCCAGCGTCTTCACACGCGCGACGTTAGAGGCGAAGGTCGTCGCGACGACCATACCCTGCGCCGTGCCAAGCAGTTTTTCAATCTCTGGCCCGACGGTCGCTTCGGACCGGCCTGCATGCTGCGAGAAGACGTTGGTACTGTCACAGATCAGCGCCTTAACGCCGTCNTTGGACACGTCGGCCCAAAGTTCGGGGTCGTAGGGTTCACCNACACCGGGTGTCATGTCGATCTTGAAGTCGCCCGAGTGGATCAGCCGATCGCCGGCCACGTCGATCACNAGCGACGACGATTCAGGGATNGAGTGGGACATGGGCAGGAAGCCCACTTTGAACGGCCCTACGGTCGTTTGCTGCGGCCAAGGGGCCACGGTGGTCACCGCATCGTCGGGGTGGCCGTATTCGTCCATCTTGCGCTTGGCGATATTGGCGGTGAATTTCCGCGTATAGATCGGCGCGCGCAGGCGGTCATAGGTATGGGCCACGGCACCGATATGGTCTTCGTGGGCGTGGGTGATGAAAATCGCCTCGATCTGGTCGCGGCGNTCTTCAAGCCAGGCGATATCGGGGATGATCAGATCCACGCCGGGGCTTGTGTCCATGTCGGGGAAGGCCACGCCAAGGTCGACAACAATCAGCCGCTCCTTACCGGGTTTCCCGTATCCATAAACATAGGCATTCATGCCAATTTCACCTGCCCCACCGAGGGGCAGATAGATCAATCTTTCGCTGCTCATATGACTAAGCGGTATCCTTGTTATAGTTATAAATCACGGTCAGGCCGTGCATCGTCAAATCATCTTGGTATGCATCAAACAGATCGACTGTCTGTTGAAAGAGCGGGGCNAGCCCGCCTGTGGCAATCACGCGCATTTCGCGGCCGCGCTCAGCCTTTATTCGGGCACATATCTCACGGACGAGGCCAACATAACCCCAAAAAATGCCCGATTGTATGCAAGAGACGGTATTTGTACCAATCACCGCCTGTGGTTTCGAGATGTCTACATGAGGTAAGGCCGCNGCGGCGTTATGCAATGCCTCAAGGCTCAGGTTTACACCGGGGGCAATCACCCCGCCGATATAGGCCCCGTCCGTATCGACCACATCAAAGGTCGTCGCCGTGCCGAAATCGACAATGATCAGATCACCGCCATAAAGATCATGNCCCGCCACCGTGTTGACCAGTCGGTCAGGCCCCACGGCGGTGCCTTCGTCAACGCGGACATCCACCGGCAGCAGGCAATCGGGTTTGCCCACCACAATGGGCCGCGTGTCAAAATAGCGGTCCGCCAGAACGCGCAGGTTGAACACCACCCGCGGCACGGTCGAGCTGATGATGACATCGGTGATNTCTGCCTCGACGCCCTGAAACTTCATCAAGGTGCTGAGCCAGACGTAATATTGGTCAGAGGTNCGCTGCCATTCGGTAGAGGTCCGCCACGTCCCGAGGAACCGCGCCCCGTCCCAGATCGAAAAGACTGTATTGGTGTTTCCGCAGTCAATCGCCAACAGCATGGCACATCCCTCCGCTCGCGCTTAGAAAAATACATCCGCCGCAGTGATGGGCACACGGCCTTTAGGGGTGCGCAGGATCAGGTTGCCTTGCGCGTCCACGTCTTCGAACACACCACGGGTTTCGTCCTTCATGGTGCGCGCGANGATCTCTTCGCCCAAACGCGCGGCATGGGACAACCACGCGGTACGGATGGGGGCAAAACCATAGGTCTGGAACTGGGTTTCCAGCTGCGCGTATTCCGCCGCCAGCGCATCCAGAAAGACCTCGGGCGGGACNACCTTGCCAGTCTCTGCCACGACGGAAACGGGGCGCAGGGCCCCTGCCTCGACCTGATCGGCACCGGGCGCNTGGGCAAGGTTCACCCCGATNCCGATGGCCAGAAAATCACCGATGCTTTCCAGCAGGATGCCCGCNACCTTACCGCCNTTCAGCAGCACGTCGTTNNGCCACTTNAGNGTNAAGGCCCCCTCGTCCCGCGTGGTGGCGACAAAGGCNCGGCGCANGGCAAGCGANGCGACAAAGCTGCGCAGCGCCGCGGTCGAGGGGCTTTCGGACCGGCGCATCATCAGCGTCGCAGCAAANTTGCCCCGTGGCGTGGCCCAGGACCGNCCGCGCCGACCGCGTGCGGCGGTCTGCTCCTGCGCGAGGATCCATGTGGACCCNGTNAGCTCGCTCGCTTGGCGTGCCGCCTCGCTCAGCGTGGAATCGACGCTATCGAAAACCTGCCGCCCATAGCCATCGGGCCAAGACGCGTTTTGCGCCTTGGCCCCCGTTGCTCCCCCGGTGGAAGCGCCATTGTTCACCGATGTCACCGGCAGATCAGTTGATCAGCGTCGCCGCTGCAGAGATCGCAGCAGTTTCGACGCCAAACATGTTCAGGATACCCACGACCATGATCACGGCAGAGGCAACAACGAACCCCGACAGCAGGCTGCTTTTGCCTTCGTCCAGACGGTCATCGCCTTCGGCACCGAAATACATCAGGAAAACGATACGCAGGTAATAATAGGCACCGATGGCCGAGGCGACGGCGCTGGCAACAACCAGCCAGACCAGCCCCGCATCCACACCCGCCTGCCAGACACCCAGCTTGGCGAAGAAGCCCAGCATCGGCGGCACACCCGCAAGCGAGAACAGCAGCACCAGCATCGCCAGCGCCTTACCCGGCGCGCGTTTGGAATACATGTTCAACGCCGAGATATCGGTGACCGGCTGGCCGTCTTTCTCCATCCCGAGGATGAAGGCAAAGGTGCCGATGTTCATGGTCACGTAGATCGCCAGATAGACCAGCATGGATTTGACACCCAGTTCAGTCCCGGCGGCAAGGCCGATCAGCGCATAGCCCATGTGGGCGATCGAGGAATAGGCCATCAGGCGTTTGATGTTGGTCTGACCAATCGCGGCGACGGCACCAAGGAACATGGACAGGACCGACAGCAGCGCGACGATCTGGCTCCAGTCGGCGACAGCATTGCCAAAGGCGTCATGCAGCACGCGGGCAAACAGCGCCATCGCGGCAACCTTGGGGGCTGTGGCGAAGAAAGCTGTAACCGGCGTCGGTGCGCCCTCGTAGACATCGGGCGTCCACATGTGGAACGGCACGGCCGAAACCTTGAACGCCAGACCAGAGACGACAAAGACGATCCCGAACAACAGGCCAATCGATGTCTGCCCTGCGCTCGCAAGGCTCATGACGCCCGCGAATTGCGTGGTGCCGGCGTAGCCATAGACCAGCGACACACCGTAGAGCAGCAGACCAGAGGACAAAGCGCCCAGTACGAAATACTTCAGACCCGCTTCGGTCGATTTCACGCTGTCACGACGCAGAGAGGCGACGACATAAAGCGCCAGCGATTGCAGCTCGAGGCCCATGTAAAGGGTCATCAGGTCGCCCGCGCTGACCATCATCATCATGCCGACGACGCTCAGCGCGATCAGCACCGGATATTCAAACCGCAGCAGCCCGCGCTTTTTCATATATGCTTCGGACATCGCCAGCACCGCCGCCGCGCTGAGCAGCATGGTGACTTTGGCAAAACGGGCAAAGCTGTCTTCGACGAACAGACCGTTAAAGGCGATGCGCGTGGTGCCACCGCTGGTCATACCGATCCAGATCGCCAGCAGCGTCATCACGATTGCCGTGGCCCAGACGATCACCCCCGCGGCGGCGTCCTTGTTGGTGTAAACCGCCCCAAGCAGTGCCAGGATCGCGAAAAGCGCCAGCAGGATTTCGGGCAGGATGACATTCAGATCAGCGGAAATCATCGCGCGGTCCTTTATTCTGAGGCCGTCTGGACAGCGGCACCTGCCGCCTCCAGGGCCGTATCATAGCTATCAACTAGGGCGGCAACCGATGGCCCGATCATGTCGAGCACCAGCGCCGGGTAGACACCCAACAGCAACGTCATTGCCACCAGCGGGGCAAAGATCCAGCGTTCGCGGCGCGACATGTCNGTGATGGTGCGCAGGCTTTCCTTGATCAGATCGCCCATCACCACGCGNCGATAGAGCCACAGCGCATAGGCCGCCGAGAAGATCACCCCGGAGGTGGCTACCGCCGCGACCCAGGTGTTCACCTGGAACGTACCCATCAGCGTCAGGAATTCCCCGACAAAGCCCGATGTCCCCGGCAGACCGACGTTGGCCATGGTGAAGAACATGAACACCAGCGCATAGGCAGGCATCCGGTTCACCAGACCGCCATAGGCGTCAATCTCGCGGGTGTGCATCCGGTCATAGATCACGCCGACACAGAGGAACAACGCAGCCGAGATGAAGCCGTGGCTGATCATCTGGAAGATCGCNCCATCCAGNCCCTGNTGGTTNAAGGTAAAGATACCCATGGTCACGAAACCCATATGCGCNACCGAGGAATAGGCGATCAGCTTTTTCATGTCTTCCTGCACCAGCGCCACCAGCGAGGTATAGACAATCGCNATCGCCGACATCCACAGCACCAGCGGGGCCATCACNTCTGCCCCCACNGGGAACATCGGCACCGAGAAGCGCANGAAGCCGTAGCCGCCCATTTTCAGCAGGATCGCCGCCAGCACCACGGAACCGGCTGTCGGCGCCTGAACGTGCGCGTCCGGCAACCATGTGTGCACCGGCCACATCGGCATTTTCACCGCGAAGCTGGCAAAGAACGCCANGAACATCATGGTCTGCANCCCGCCGACCACGGTGATCCCCGCAATCGAGAAGCTGTCGGAGGCAAAGGTATGGGTCAGNAAGCTGACCTCGCATCCGCCAATACANGTCGTGCCGGCATCCGCGTACATCATCACCATCGCCACCAGCATCAGGACGGACCCGAGGAAGGTATAGAGGAAGAACTTGAACGAAGCGTAAATGCGGTTCGCCCCGCCCCAGATGCCGATGATCAGGAACATCGGGATCAGACCTGCTTCGAAGAAGAGGTAGAAGAGCACCAGATCCAGCGCCATGAACACGCCNAGCATCANCGTTTCCAGCAGCAGGAAGGCGATCATATATTCCTTGACCCGCGTCTCTACGTTCCAGCTGGCGGCAATGACCAGTGGCATCATAAAGGTGGTCAGCATCACGAAGAGGATCGAAATCCCGTCAACGCCCAGGCGATATTTCAGGCCCATCAGCCACTGCGCCTCGTCGACGAACTGGAACCCGGTGTTGGACGGGTCGAAGTCGAACAGGATGAACAGCGAGATCAGGAAGGTGACCGTCGTCGTGATCAGTGCGAGCCACTTTGCATTGCGCCCCGCTGCGGCGTCATCGCCCCGCAGGAACACAGCCAGAATAAGCGCCGCAAAGCTGGGCATGAAGGTAATGATGGAAAGCAAGTGATGATCCATTAGTGTGCCCCCCCGCTCATCGTCATCCAGGTCACAAGGACCGCGATGCCGATCACCATGGCAAAGGCGTAGGTAAAGATATAGCCGGACTGCGCGCGCCCTGCCAGTCGGGTGAGGAACGGGATGATCCCCATAGCGACACCGTTCAGCGTGCCGTCGATCACATTGCCGTCCCCGCGCTTCCAGAAGAAGCGACCGATNGCCATCGCGGGTTTGACGAAGATCACGTTATANAGCTCGTCGAAATACCACTTGTTCAGCAAGAACAGATAAAGCGGCCGTTGGTTCGCCGCNAGACGCGACGGCAGGGTCGGGTTCCAGATGTAGAACCACANGGCCATCACAAGGCCAAAGACCATCGCGATGAACGGGCTGACCTTGACCCATGCCGGTGCGGCGTGGGCGTCGTCCAGAACGTGGTTGTCCGGTGCGATATACAATGCCCCCTCGCCCGGTGCACCGGCGAAGGCGGGACCGTGGTGACCGGCATCGGCACCNTGGCCGTCTTCAGCGTGGTCACCTGCGTCGGCGTGGCTGTCTTCCGCCCCTTCAACATGGGTTTCACCACCGGCGGCNATCTCGGCCATGGGGATGCCATAGAACTCGCCCACATCCTCGGCGTGGCCAAAGAAGCTGTTGTACCAGATCATACCCGCAAAGATCGCGCCAAGGCTTAGCACGCCAAGCGGCACCAGCATGACCATCGGGCTTTCATGTGCGTGGTCATGGGTATGCTTGTCGCCGCGCGCCTTGCCAAAGAAGGTCAGGAACATCAGGCGCCAGCTGTAGAAGCTTGTCATCGCAGCCGCGATCACCAGCATCCAGAAGCCATACATGGACCCGCCGCCCCAGGCGCTTTCGATGATCGCATCCTTGGACAGGAAGCCCGCGAAGCCGAAATGCGTCAACGGAATACCGACACCGGTAATGGCCAGCGTACCGATCATCATCGCCCAGAAAGTATAGGGGATTTTCTTACGCAGCGCGCCATAGTTACGCATGTCCTGCTCGTGGTGCATCGCGTGGATCACCGACCCCGCCCCCAAGAACAACATCGCCTTGAAGAACGCGTGGGTGAACAGGTGGAACATCGCGGCAGAATACATGCCAACGCCAGCGGCCACGAACATATACCCAAGCTGCGACATGGTCGAATAGGCGATGACGCGTTTGATGTCGTTCTGCACCAGACCGATGGTCGCGGCGACAAAGGCGGTGGTGGCTCCAAGGAAGGTGACGAATGTCATTGCCTCGGGGGCGACCTCCATCAACGGAGACATGCGGCAGACAAGGAAAACACCGGCCGTCACCATCGTCGCGGCGTGGATCAGCGCCGACACAGGCGTCNGGCCTTCCATCGCGTCGGGCAACCATGTGTGCANNAAGAGCTGCGCCGATTTACCCATCGCACCGATGAACAGCAGGATCGCGATCAGGTTCGCGGCATTCCAGTCGGCCCAAAGGAAACCAACGGTNGTTTCCGCCAGTTCGGGTGTTGCGGCGAAGACATCGTCGAACTTGATCGAGTCGGTCAGATAGAACAGGCCAAAGATACCAAGCGCAAAGCCGAAGTCACCGACACGGTTGACCACAAACGCCTTGATCGCCGCCGCATTCGCCGAGGGCTTCTTATAGTAGAAGCCGATCAGCAGATAGGATGCGACNCCCACGCCTTCCCANCCAAAGAACATCTGNACAAGGTTGTCAGATGTCACNAGCATCAGCATCGCGAAGGTGAAGAANGACAGATAGGCGAAGAAACGGGCNCGATAGGGTTCNGCGTCCGAGAAATTCTCGTCATGGGCCATGTAGCCGAAGGAATAGAGATGCACGAGGCTGGAGACCGTGGTGATCACGATCAGCATGATCGCGGTCAGACGGTCGAGACGGATCGCCCAATCGGTCGACAGGCTGCCGCTTTCGATCCAGCGCAGGATCTGGATGTGCTGTGTTTCACCGTCAAACGAAAGGAAGACGATCCAGCTGAGCAGCGCCGCGAGGAACAGTAGACCCGTTGCCACATATTGGCCGGTCTTCTCCCCGATCAGCTTCCAGCCGAAACCACAGATCAATGCACCGACAAGTGGTGCGAAAAGAATGATCGTTTCCATGATCTTAGCCCTTCATCACGTTGACATCTTCAACCGCGATCGTACCCCGATTGCGGAAGAAGCAGACCAGAATGGCCAGCCCGATTGCGGCCTCTGCCGCAGCGACGGTCAGGACGAACAGCGTGAACACCTGCCCCACCAAATCACCCAGATAATAGGAGAAAGCGACAAAGTTGATGTTCACCGCCAAGAGCATAAGCTCGATCGACATCAACATGATGATGATGTTCTTGCGGTTCAGGAATAGCCCGAAAATGCCAATGACAAACAGCGTCGCCGCTACTGTCAGGTAATGTTCAATTCCGATCATGTCGTCCCTCGGTTCTTTTGCCCGTTTCAGGCGTTCTTTAGTTCTTGTCGCGGGATGTTTCCATCCCGATCCCGTCGCACCTAGAAAATGCTGTAGCCGCCCACGACCACGATCAAAACGACGACAAGCACCACAATTGTATTACGTGACATGGATCACATCCTTGATTGGGCAGGCCGCCTAAAGGCCCTGCCCGGGTTTCACATCATTCAGTTTCATCGCCAGCTTCGGATCGCGCATCATCTGATCGACCACGTTCTGGCGTTTCACATCCGCACGGTGGCGCAGCGTCAGAACAATCGCCCCGATCATCGCGACCAGCAGGATCAGACCCGACAGCTGGAACAGCAGGAAGTATTGATCATAAAGGATCAGGCCCAATGCGGCGGTGTTGTGCACCTCGTCGGTGATCACCTGCGTGCGCAGCCCCTCGGCGGCAGAGTTCGCATCCCATGCGCCGAACGCCATCACGAATTGCATCAGGATCACCAGACCGATCAACAGGGCCAGCGGCATATAGCGCGCCATTTCGGCCTTGAGCTCGGCGAAGTCGACATCAAGCATCATGACAACGAACAGGAACAGCACCGCGACCGCGCCAACATAGACAATGATCAGCAGCATCGCGACGAATTCGGCGTTGAGCAGCACGAAAAGCCCCGCCGCGCTGAGGAAGGACAGGATCAACCACAGCACCGAATGCACGGGGTTGCGGCTGATCACAGTGAACAGCCCGCCAGCGATCACGCTGATCGCGAAGAGGTAAAATGCGAAAACGCTCATGCGTCACCTTCCTTGTCATCCAAAACACCCTGCGCGATTTCCATTGCGCGGGTCATGGCAGGGATGCCGGCGAAAACCGCCATCTGCCCGATCGTCTCTATCACTTGCTGCTTGTGGGCCCCTGCCTCTACCGCGTGGATCACGGCCTGACGCAGCGCCACGTCATTCTGGGCACCCTGCATGGTCAGCCCCGAAATCGTCAGCAACATCCGTGTTTTGGCATCCAACCCGTTGGGGTTCATGGTATTGCCAAAAAACGTTTCCATCATGTCTTTGGGCATCTTGCCCATCATCGCCTCGAACCCTTTGGGGGAAAACGCATCCATTGCAGGAAAGGCTTTGGCCATATCCTGCATCTGACGCATCATCTCTTCAAAAGGGTTCTGGCTGTCGGTCATCGGTACGGCGCGTCCAGTTCGAGGTTGCGCGCGATTTCAGCTTCCCAGCGTTCGCCGTTGTCCAGCAGCTTGGCCTTGTCATAGAACAGCTCTTCGCGGGTCTCGGTCGAGAATTCAAAATTCGGCCCCTCGACAATCGCGTCAACCGGGCAGGCTTCCTGACAGAAACCGCAGTAGATGCATTTGGTCATGTCGATGTCATAGCGCGTGGTGCGGCGGCTGCCGTCATCGCGCGGTTCCGCGTCGATGGTGATCGCCTGCGCCGGGCACACCGCTTCGCACAGTTTGCACGCGATGCAACGCTCTTCCCCGTTGGGATAGCGGCGCAGGGCGTGTTCACCACGGAACCGAGGGCTCAGCGGGCCCTTTTCATGCGGGTAGTTGATCGTCGCCTTGGGCTTGAACATATACTTAATGCCCAGCTTCAAGCCGTGATAGAAATCCTGCAGCAGGAAGTATTTCGCGTGACGGGTATAGTCGGTGTTAGCCATATCAGCCCCCTACTGTCCAACGGGCATAGATACCCCAGAACCAATCGAATTTCGCGGCGAAGGATACGAAGACAACCCAGAACAGGCTGAATGGCAGGAACACTTTCCATCCCAGACGCATCAGCTGGTCATAGCGGTACCGCGGGGTGATCGCCTTGACCAACGAGAAGAAGAAGAACACCAGCCCCATCTTGGCGACCATCCAGAAGATGCCGTCCGGCAGGCCGGGGATCGGCGACAGCCAACCGCCAAAGAACATCAGCGAGATCAGCGCGCACATCAGCACCACGGCGACCAGTTCGCCGATCATGAACAGCAAGAAAGGCGTGGAGGAATATTCGACCTGATACCCGGCAACCAGTTCCGATTCCGCTTCGGGAAGGTCAAATGGCGGGCGGTTGGTTTCGGCCAGCGCCGAGATAAAGAAAAGGATCAGCATCGGGAAGTGCGGCAGCCAGTACCAGTTCAGCAGACCGTAGTCGCCGCTTTGCGACAGCACGATGTCCCCAAAGTTCAACGAGCCAGAGCTAATGACGACGCCGATGATGATCAGACCGATCGACACCTCGTAAGAGATCATCTGCGCGGCAGAGCGCAGCGAGCCCAGAAACGGGTATTTGGAGTTTGACGCCCACCCGCCCATGATCACGCCATAGACTTCAAGCGACGAGATCGCGAAGACATAAAGGATCGCGACATTGATGTTCGACAGAACCCAACCGTCGTTGAACGGGATCACTGCCCAGGCGACCAGCGCCATAACCAATGTGACCATCGGGGCCATGAAGAACACGGCGCGGTCCGCACCAGCGGGCACGACCACCTCTTTAACGATGTATTTCGCGAAATCCGCAAAGGATTGCAGCAGACCGTAGATGCCTACAACGTTCGGGCCGCGGCGCAGCTGTACCGACGCCCAGATTTTCCGGTCAGCGTACATCAGGAACGCAAGGGCAAGAAGCAGGGGAATCACAACAAGGAAAATCTGGCCAATAATCAGCAGGATCGTCCCCAGCGTGGTGTTGAAAAAGAAGTCAGCCATAGGTCCTCACACCGTCGGTATGCCTTTTTCCATGCAGTTCTGCACGGTCACTTCAGCATCTATTGTCTTCAAGCCCGCAGGCAGGCTCGGCGAGATGGTGTAAACAGCATCTGCGTGCCAGACACCACCCTCGATCTCAACATTTGTACGCACGTGGCGGGCAAAACCAAAGCCCCGGATCAAAGTATAGCGCGCCGCGGCGCATTCCGCGTATTCCGCTACATTCTCGGATGACTGCGCTTTGGTCATCGCCACGTCGAACTGGACAAGATCCCCGTCCAGCAGTTTGGTTTCAACACCGCGATACTCGGGAATGAAATCTTCGGCCATGGGCGCTTGCGTCTCGCAGGCACCCAGAACCAAAGGCAACATCATCCCCAAAATCCTCACTCCGCCGCCAGTGGTTTTTCGCGGCGGGCTTTGGCGTTGGCCGAAAGCTCTGCCATCAACTGGCTGGCGCGGGCGATGGGGTTGGACAGGTAGAAATCGGCAATCGCAAAGCGCAACGGGCTGTCGCCCAAATCGCCTGTGGCCACCGGCTGCCATGCGTTTTCGGCAACCTGATCGATATTCCCCAGATGCGGGACATCAGCGACCAGCGCCTTGCGCAATGCCGCAAGCGAATCGAACGGCAGCTTGGCGTCCAGCTCGGCACTCAGCGCGCGCAGGATGGCCCAGTTTTCCTTGGCCTGACCGGGGGCAAAGCTGGCGCGCGCGGCAAGCTGCGGACGGCCTTCGGTATTGACGAACAAACCGCCCTCTTCGGTATAGGCGGCACCGGGCAGGATGATATCGGCACGGTGCGCGCCGCGATCCCCGTGCGAGCCTTGATAGATCACGAAGGGGCCAGCAGGAATGTCGCCCTCATCGGCGCCAAGGTTATAGATCACATCGGCGGCCAGCACATCGTTGATGCCATTTTCGGCAACGGCACCGACGTCCATCGCACCCACACGGGATGCGGCAGTGTGCAAGACCATGAAGCCGGATTGCGTCGCCTCGGCCAGCGCCATGGCAGCGGCCAGAACCTCTGCCCCGTCTTCGCGCGCCAAGGCTCCCATGCCCACAACGATGACCGAGGATTTCTCGGCGATGTCGGCGTGGTCCTTTTTCAGCAGGTCATTCAGCAGCGACGGGCTGTCGCCCAGATGATCGTAATCGTAGGTCAGATCGACCGCAGGGCCCATCAGCGCCACATCCGCGCCTCGGGTCCATGCCTTGCGGATACGGGCGTTCAGCACCGGTGCTTCCACCGCGGGGTTCGCGCCGATCAGCATCACGGCTTGCGCGTGATCCAGATCTTCGACCGTGGCGGTCCCGACATAGCCCGACCGGTTGCCCGCAGGCAGCTTCGCGCCATCGGTCCGGCATTCGACAACGCCGCCCTGCCCCTCGATCAGTTGTTTCAACGCATATGTCGCCTCGACCGAGGCAAGGTCACCGATCAGACCGGCGACAGTCTTACCCTTCATCGCAGCAGCGGCAGCGGCCAATGCTTCGGGCCAGTCAGCTTTGCGCAATTTACCGTTTTCACGAATATAGGGCGTGTCCAGACGCTGGCGGCGCAGTCCGTCCCAGACGAAACGGGTTTTATCGGAAATCCATTCCTCGTTCACCCCATCATGGTTGCGCGGCAAGAAACGCATGACTTCGCGCCCTTTGGTATCCACACGGATGTTCGACCCAAGCGCATCCATCACGTCGATCGATTCGGTCTTTGACAGTTCCCACGGCCGTGCGGTGAAAGCATAGGGTTTCGAGACCAGCGCCCCCACGGGGCACAGATCAATGATATTGCCCTGCAGGTTCGAATCGAGCGTCTGCCCCAGATAGGCTGTAATCTCGGCGTCTTCACCACGGCCGGTCTGGCCCATCTGGTGAATGCCCGCGACCTCGGTAGTGAAGCGCACACAACGGGTGCAGGAAATGCAGCGCGTCATATGGGTTTCGACCAATGGACCCAGATCCAGATCTTCGGTCGCGCGTTTCGGCTCGCGGTAGCGGCTGAAGTCGACGCCGTAGGCCATCGCCTGATCTTGAAGGTCACACTCGCCGCCCTGATCGCAGATCGGGCAATCCAGCGGGTGGTTGATCAGCAGGAATTCCATGACGCCCTCGCGGGCCTTTTTAACCATGGGCGAATTGGTTTTGACGACAGGCGGCTGGCCCTCTGGGCCAGGACGCAAGTCACGCACCTGCATGGCGCAGGACGCCGCAGGCTTGGGTGGGCCGCCCACGACCTCCACAAGACACATCCGGCAGTTACCGGCAATCGACAGACGTTCATGGTAGCAGAAACGCGGAATTTCCACCCCTGCTTCCTCGCACGCCTGAATGAGCGTCATCGCCCCTTCGACTTCGACTTCCTTGCCGTCAATGATGATCTTGCGGGTATCGCTCATATGCTTATTTCGCTCTCAGTAACGAACCGATCCGGCTCGATTTTTGGATTTCTGCACGCCCTAACGCACAATAGCTTTGCGGGTCCGAAGTATCGACCCCCTTCGCCTTTAAATATGCGGCCCCACGGGCCTTCATGCGCGCCTTTTCAGCATCGCTTTTGCGGTAGGCGTCAATTTCGTCCGACGTATAGCCCAAAGATTTCGCCGTATTGTGCACATTGTTCAAATAGCTGAGTGCGCGGATCATACGGGCCGAGATATCGGGGCATTCTTTGCGAATCCGGTCGGCCAGTCCAAGATCAAGCAGCGCATCATCAACAGCCGGTACATCACGCAGCGGCGGCTTTGCGGCGACAGGGCTGGCCATCAGGGCCACGGTTGTTACGGCGATCAATACGTTACGCATCTTACTCTCCTCATGTAGCGGGGCGGACTGCCCCTTGCTACACATGGGAACTGACCCCGATGTTATTCAATAACATCTCCGGATCAGCCATTTGCCAGCGGTATGTCGCGCAAACGGTCAGGAAGGGCAAGCCCCCTGAAACGTCAAAGCGTCGTCCACAAGGCGCAAATTCTCGGGCGGGGTGTCCGGCCCCACGACCCATTTGATATCCGAACTGCCATAGTTGGTCACACAATAAACCGTCGCTTCATAGCGCGCCGCTTCGCGGGCACCGTTGATCGACTGTGACGCATTGCGCACCCGCAGGGTAAAGACATCGCGTTGCCCGTCGACTTTGCTCAGCTTGGTGCGGAAATATTTACCATCAAAGGCCAGACGGTCTTCGCGGGCGGTACAACCGGCCAAGACCGCGGCCGTTATACAAAATAGAACAATCTGCTTCATCTTCCCTCACTCTGCCGGTGTGGCCGGACCCGTCTTTTTGTGCAGCCCCCTGCCCGATCAACGGGTGAAAGCTATCGTTCTTCAGTCGTGCCTCAGAAGGCTGCGAAAATCGCCAGGACCGCCAAGGCCAGAATACAAACCAGCCCCAGCATAAAGAACAGCGACCGCATCGGCTGGTTGGTTGTCCCGATATGCACCACGGCCATCGCGACCCGCACCGCTACGAACAGCGCCGCAAAGAGGTTCACCCAGAACACAGGCGCGCCAAGCAGCACCGCCGCAAGCGTCGATGCCAGAAACGGGCCCGACGCCTCTATCGCGTTCATGAACGCGCGTTCGCGGCGATAGACCACATCGTCGTAATTCCGCTTGGGCTTGCCGCAATCGCAGCGCCCCTCTGGCGTGCGCCCCATGGTAGAGAGCGCGCCGAGGACACTGATCAGAATGGCCCAAAAAGCCAAAGCAGTCAGCGCGTGGCTATAGGCGGCAAAGCTTTCCATCAAAGCTTACTCCGCCGCGACGGCGCTGACGCGGCCGGTGCGTTTGTGCTTGATGCGGTCCTCGATCTCGTCGCGGAAGTGACGGATCAGACCCTGAATGGGCCAAGCCGCCGCATCCCCAAGGGCGCAGATCGTGTGGCCTTCGACCTGCTTGGTCACGTCGAGCAGCATGTCGATCTCTTCAGGTTCCGCATCGCCGCGCACCAAACGGTCCATCACGCGCATCATCCAGCCCGTGCCTTCGCGGCATGGCGTACACTGACCACAGGATTCGTGCTTGTAGAACTTCGCCAGACGCCAGATCGCCTTGATCACATCGGTGGAGTTATCCATCACGATGACCGCAGCCGTCCCCAGGCCCGAGCGTTGTTCGCGCAGATAGTCGAAATCCATGATCGCGTCGCGCATCTGCGCACCGGGGATCATCGGCACCGACGACCCGCCGGGGATCACAGCCTTGAGGTTGTCCCAGCCACCACGGATACCGCCGCAATGCTTTTCGATCAGCTCTTCAAAGGTGATGCTCATCGCTTCTTCGACGACGCAAGGATTATTCACATGGCCAGAGATCGCAAACAGCTTGGTGCCCGCGTTGTTCGGACGGCCAAAGCTTGAAAACCATTCAGGACCGCGACGCAGGATCGTTGGGACCACCGCGATGGATTCCACGTTGTTCACCGTGGTCGGGCACCCATAAAGACCGGCCCCCGCAGGGAACGGCGGCTTCATCCGCGGCATGCCTTTTTTGCCTTCAAGGCTTTCCAGCAGCGCGGTTTCCTCGCCACAGATATAGGCACCTGCCCCGTGGTGCAGATAGATGTCGAAATCATAGCCGGATTTGCAGGCATTCTTGCCCACAAGACCCGCGTCATACGCCTCGTCAATCGCGGCTTGCAGCGCTTCGCGCTCGCGGATGTATTCGCCACGGATGTAGATGTAGCACGCGTTGGCATTCATCGCGAAGCTTGCGATCAGGCAACCCTCGATCAGCGTGTGCGGATCGTGGCGCATGATCTCGCGGTCCTTGCAGGTGCCGGGCTCGGATTCATCGGCGTTCACCACCAGATAGCTGGGGCGACCGTCGCTTTCCTTGGGCATGAAGGACCACTTCAGACCGGTGGGGAAGCCCGCACCGCCACGGCCCCGCAGCCCCGAGGCTTTCATCTGGTCGATGATCCAGTCGCGCCCGTTCTTGAGGATGCCCGCCGTGCCATCCCAATGGCCACGCGCCTGCGCGCCTTTCAGCGTGCGGTCGTGCATACCGTAGATATTGGTAAAGATGCGGTCTTGATCCTGAAGCATGAAGCTAACCTTTATGTGTCACGGCTGGCCGCGCGGGCCCGCCTCATCTGATATATATTGACCATCGCCCAGATCAGGGCTGCCAGCGCGGCAAAGTCGAACAGCAGCGCATAGCGTCCGGGCAAGCCGAACTGCGGCGCAAGCCATTGCGCCGCGATCCAAAGCAACATGGTGCCGGCAATGACAAGGCCGACCATCCGGCCCTTACGGGCCAGGGCGATTTCTTCCTTATCTGTCATTACACGGCATCCATGTCAGGCTCAGGTCTTTTTACTACGGGTGGAGAATTCGGTCTCTCCACCGGAGGCGAGGGTTTTGGCCTGCGCCATCCAGTCATCACGTTGAATACGGCCTTTGAACCGCACGCGGGCATCAACCCAAGCGATTTCAGCCGCGGTCCATTTGGCGATCTGATCAAAGTGATAGATCCCCAGCTCATTCAGCGTTTGTTCAAGTTTCGGCCCTACCCCACTGATAAGCTTGAGGTTATCGGCACCGCCAGCGCGCGGCTGGTCCAGCGTTTCAGGGCTGCTTTCCACAGTACCCGCCGGAATATCCGCGATCCCCGAACGGGTCGAGGTAGCCCCCTTGACGGTGGCCGGTGCCTG
Source organism: Sulfitobacter sp. TMED3 (assembly GCF_002167505.1). Classification (NCBI taxonomy): domain Bacteria; kingdom Pseudomonadati; phylum Pseudomonadota; class Alphaproteobacteria; order Rhodobacterales; family Roseobacteraceae; genus Sulfitobacter; species Sulfitobacter sp. TMED3. The sequence continues at coordinate 30,229 of NZ_NHBI01000028.1, forward strand.
CGGTGTTTCAGCCGGCGTTGGTTCCGGGATAGAGGCGACAGGTTCCGCCGCCGCTTCTGCTGCGGGCGCAGGAGCCGCCTTGGCCTTTTCAGGCTCGGCTGCGGGGGCTTCGTATTTGTAGCTGCCCTTGCGCGCAGCGAGTTCCTCTTGGCCCTTCAGCTTGGCCGTGGGCTTGATCCCCGAGAAAGCGGCGGGTTCGTCTTTGGCCGCTGGCGAGGTGCCCGCTGTCGCCTCTGACGCGGCACCGCCGACATCGGCCTTTGCCTGACCGCCGGTCGTGTCTTCGGGGCGGGTCTCTACCGTTTCGGTGGCAGCGGGTTCCGCCTCCAGCGTCGGCTCAGGCTCTACCTCGGCGTCGCTGGTTGGTGCGGCGCTGGCCGCCTGGGTTGTGGCCGCCGTTGCAGGTGCCGCCGCCGCCGCAGGGGTGCTGGCCGTCTGCATAGGCTCATCCCCAAGCGACCCGCACATGAATTTGGACAGGACCACAAAGGTCACAAGCCCCAGTATGATTCCAAGGAACAGGGAGGCGATAAAGCCCCAGNCGAAAACCAGCCAAAATAGCAACGCGAGGACAAGGCCGACCCCGGCCCCCCACCGCATGCAACCGCGTTTGCATTGCTCTTTTTGCGTCAAATCAGTCATGTCCGTCCCTTCGTTCGCCATTCAAGATGATCTATTATGTGTTATAGATACCATCTTTTGTGGCGCGCGACGAGAATTCTGTTTCTTCACCAGCAGCAAGCTTTTTCGCCTGCTCGACCCAGTTGTCGCGGGTCACGCGNCCCTTGAAACCTTCGAGGTTCTGATCCACCCAGGATACCTCGTTCGGGCCCCAGTCAGCGATCTGGCTAAAGTGGTAAAAGCCCATCTTGTTCACCAGCGCTTCGAGCTTGGGACCGATGCCCTTGATCATCTTGAGGTCATCCGCCGCGCCGCCTTCGGGGGCATCCAGCGTCTTGGGCTTGGTGGCNGCNGCATCCGCATTGGCCTCNGCAGATTTNGCAACCGATGCTTNTNTGGTGCCCGCGGTNGAGGCTTTGGGCGCAGGGGCCGGATCGCCNGGTGCGACGCTGCCTGCTTCGGGTTTGCCCACAGCTTCGGTGCCGTCAGCCTCCCCCGGTGCTTCGGAGCGTTGATCCGAGGCATCGCCCACATCACGTGGTGCGTCTTCCTCTGCGGCGGTACGACCGCCTTGGGCACCGTCAGGNCCTTCGGGTGGCATATTGTCATCNCGCGCNACAGGCTGTTCCTTGTCGGAACCGGCGCTGTCTGCACCATCTTTACCCTGCCAGGGNGCTGTCANCGGCACTTCGGTACCATCGATGCGCTTGAGCGTATCNCCGATGTCCACGGCCAGNTGNGCGCTGGCGTTNTATTGTGTCTTGCCNCTGTCGTGATCGGTCAGGCTGGTCAGCCCGGACAGCGGTTCAGAGGCATAGCGCCCGTTCTGCGGGCCGGGNACAGGCACCTGCCCCGCCGCCATCTCGTCGATCATGGCGCGGAAGCCGTCGACGGTCAGATCTTCGTAATAGTCCTTGCCGATCTGCGCCATNGGCGCGTTCGAACAGGCGCCCAGACATTCGACTTCTTCCCACGAGAATTTGCCGTCTGCGCTGATCTGATGTGCCTTGGGCGCGATGCGCTCCTTGCAGACCTCGATCAGGTCTTCAGCACCGCAGATCATGCAGGATGTCGTGCCGCAAATCTGGAAATGCGCGACCTCGCCCACAGGCTGAAGCTGGAACATAAAGTAGAATGTCGCGACCTCGAGCCCGCGGATATAGGCCATGCCCAGCATTTCAGAGACATGTTCGATTGCAGGGCGGCTCAGCCAGCCTTCCTGTTCCTGCGCACGCCACAGCAAAGGGATGATCGCGCTGGCCTGACGGCCTTCGGGGTANTTCGTGATCTGCGCTTCGGCCCAGGCCTGGTTGGCAGGGGTGAAGGCAAAGCTTGTCGGTTGGTCAGGGTGCAAACGGCGCAGCATCAGATCAGGCTTTCGTTCTTGCGGAAACGGCGGGCGCCTCCGGCGGGAGTTTATTTGGCAAAATGAAGAGGACCCGGCTCAACGGTCGACCTCTCCGAAAACGATGTCCATGGTGCCGATGATCGCCGCGACATCCGCCAGCTGGTGCCCCTTGGCGACATAGTCCATCGCTTGCAGGTGCAGGTAGCCNGGCGCNCGCAGTTTGGCACGGTAGGGTTTGTTCGATCCATCGGCCACAAGGTAGACGCCGAATTCGCCCTTGGGGGCCTCGACAGCGCAATAGACTTCGCCGGCGGGGACGTGGAACCCTTCGGTGTAGAGCTTGAAGTGGTGGATCAGGCTTTCCATGTCGGTTTTCATCGCGGTCCGGCTGGGGGGCGTGATCTTGCCCCGCGCCAATACATCGCCCTGCCCTTCGGGCGCGCGCAGCTTCTCGATGGCTTGCTGGATGATGTAGGTGGACTGGCGCATTTCTTCCATCCGGACGAGGTAGCGGTCATAGCAATCGCCGTTTACACCGGTCGGGATCTGGAAGTCGAATTCATCGTAGCATTCATAGGGCTGCGCACGGCGCAAATCCCATGCCAGGCCAGAGCCGCGGACCATTACGCCCGAGAAGCCCCAATCCTGAATGTCCTGTTCAGACACGATGCCGATGTCAGCGTTACGTTGTTTGAAGATCCGGTTTTCTGTCAGCAGCTGATCCACGTCGACCATGAAGCCCGACAGGAACTTGTGGGTCCATGCCTCGATATCATCAAGCAGCGCGGGCGGCAGATCCTGGTGGACCCCGCCGGGGCGGAAATAGGCCGCGTGCAGACGGGCACCGCAGGCGCGTTCGTAGAAGATCATCAAATCTTCGCGTTCTTCAAAGCCCCAGAGCGGCGGTGTCAGCGCGCCCACGTCCATCGCCTGTGTGGTGACGTTCAGCAGGTGTGACAGGATGCGGCCAATTTCGGAATAGAGCACGCGGATCAGCGAGGCGCGACGGGGCACTTCGACACCGGTCAGCTTTTCGATAGCCAGACACCAGGCGTGTTCCTGGTTCATCGGAGCCACGTAATCGAGCCGGTCGAAATACGGCAAGTTCTGCAGGTAGGTGCGGCTTTCCATCAGCTTTTCGGTGCCACGGTGCAGCAGGCCGATATGCGGATCGCAACGTTCGACGATCTCGCCGTCGAGTTCGAGAACCAGACGCAGAACCCCGTGCGCCGCAGGGTGTTGCGGGCCGAAGTTGATGTTGAAGTTGCGGATCTTCTGCTCGCCGGTCAGGGCGTCTTCGAAACCTTTGGTGCCGTCCATCATTTACGCTCCAGCTCGGTCAGTTTGACGCCCATCCACCACAAAAGGGCGACGGTGCCCAAAGGCACGATACAGGCAACAGACCAGTATTTATTGATCCCGAAAAACGGCAACAGCTTGACCATCGGGATGATTGTGAGGGCAGAGAGTATGAACCACCACATGCCCCCCATTATTTTGCCTCCGGCTTTTCATCGCCCGGCAGAATATATTCGGCCCCTTCCCAAGGCGACATAAAGTCGAACTGGCGATATTCCTGAACGAGGCTCACGGGTTCATAGACCACGCGCTTTTCCGTCTCGTCATAGCGGACTTCGGTATAGCCGGTGGTNGGGAAATCCTTGCGCAGCGGGTAGCCGCGGAACCCGTAGTCGGTCAGCAGGCGACGCAGGTCGGGGTGGCCGGCAAAGATGATGCCGAACATGTCAAAGACCTCGCGTTCGAACCAGTTGGCCGACGGGTGGATATCGACGATCGAGGGGACCATATCCTCTTCGCGCGCGGCGACGCGCAAGCGGATGCGCTGGTTCTGGTACATCGACAGGAAATGATAGACGACATCAAAGCGTTTGGCGCGGCCCGGGTAATCCACCGCGGTGATATCCACCAGCGAGGAGAANCGGCAGGTCGCGNCGCTTTTGATAAACTCCACCAGACCGGGCAGATTGGCCTGGGTGACATCCATGTTCAGCTCGTCAAAGGCGATGTCCCAGCCGAGGATACAGTCNGGGCGTTTCGCTTCGATATACGCGCCAAGTTCGTTCAGTTGTTCTGACATATCAGCCCCTTAGCGAACAATTGTGCCGGTGCGGCGGATTTTGCGCTGCAGCTGCATGATACCATAAAGCAACGCCTCTGCCGTGGGCGGGCAGCCGGGCACGTAGACATCCACAGGCACGACACGGTCACAGCCGCGCACCACGGAATAGCTGTAGTGGTAATAGCCGCCGCCATTGGCGCAAGACCCCATAGAGATCACATAGCGCGGTTCCGGCATCTGGTCATAGACCTTGCGCAGGGCCGGTGCCATCTTGTTGGTCAGCGTGCCCGCAACAATCATCAGGTCGGACTGACGCGGAGACGCGCGTGGCGCGGTGCCAAAACGTTCCAGATCGTANCGCGGCATCGAGGTGTGCATCATCTCGACGGCGCAGCAGGCCAGACCAAAAGTCATCCAGTGCAGCGAGCCAGTACGGGCCCAGTTGATGATGTCTTCGGTCGAGGTCAGCAGGAAGCCTTTGTCCTGCAGTTCCTTGTTCAGGTTCTGGGTGGCCACATCGCGGTCCATCCCGGCCACATTGGCCCCGGCGGCTGCTACTGCCATTCCAGTGCTCCCTTTTTCCACTCATATGCAAAGCCGGCGGTCAGCACGGCAAGAAAGACCATCATCGACCAGAAACCGGCCATGCTCACGTCCTGAAAGGCCACGGCCCAGGGGAAGAGGAAAGCAATTTCGAGGTCAAAGATGATGAACAGGATCGACACGAGGTAGAACCGCACGTCAAATTTCATCCGGGCGTCGTCAAAGGCGTTGAAACCGCATTCATAGGCCGACACTTTTTCAGGGTCCGGGTTGCGCACGGCCAGCACNACGGCNGCCAGGATCAAAACAATGCCAAGGACAATCGCCACGGCTAGAAAAAGTAGGATCGGCAGGTATTCCCGCATCATGTCGTCCAAGGGGAAGCTCCTTTTGCGTATGCGACGCGCCACGCGCCCTGTCAGCCAAACGGCACTATTGGCTTTGGTCGGTTTACTCCGCTGTCCGGTCAGGGTCAACCGAGCCCGCCATATTTGCGTCATCCTGTCGTGGGGCGCGGCGCACCCTGCCCGCGCCCGCGTGATTGGCGCTATTTTTCCAGCAGATCGCGGCTCTCGCGCCAGCTGTGCTGCGGCGCGAACCCCAGCAGGTCACGCGCCTTTTCGATGCTGTAGAATGTCTCGAACTGGCCCATATCGCGGGTCTGGCGCACGTCTTTATAGTAGCGATCAATCAAGTCAGANGTTTGNGCGGCGACNGAGGTGTCGGCGTTNGCNACATTGAACACCTCNNACCCCAAGCCGTCNACNTCNAGACAGCGCTGCACCANCTGCCCCAGATCGCGGNCATCGATATAGGCGAAGATATTGCGCCGCCGTTGATCGGGGTCGTGAATGAAGCCGGGGAAAAGGCTGGCGTATTCATGCGGTTCGATCACGTTGTTGATTCTCAACCCGTAGATATCCGCCCCCGNGCGCGCCTGAAAGCTGCGCGCCGTCGCCTCGTTACAGACNTTGGACATGGCATAGCTGTCTTCGGGCACGGTCGGGTGCTCTTCATCGACGGGNATATAGTCGGGCTTNCGCTCCCCCTGGGCAAAGCAGATGCCATAGGTCGTCTCGGATGAGGCAAAGATGATCTTGGGCACCCCCGCCTTCACGGCAGCATCAATGACATGATAGGTGCCAAGCGTATTGACCCGAAACACCTCTGTATCCGACGTGATCAGGATGCGCGGCACGGCGGCGAAATGCACAACGGCGTCAAACCCCTGCACGCCGGNGCCCTCATCCAGTTCGCCCAGATTCATCAGACTATGCATCACATCATGCATCTGGCCCGCATCGGTGATATCGGCAATGCGGTTGTCAACGCCGNGGTGATCCAGCGGCTGCTGGTCCACGTTCAACACCTGATGCCCCTGATCCAGCAGATAGGGGATCACATGCCGCCCCGCCTTGCCGCTGCCGCCGGTGAATAGAATACGCATGGGGGNCCCTCTNGCCGTTGATNTCGTGGCAAANCCTAGAGCCTTGCCGCCCCGCTTCAACCCGTAACCCAGGCCGCCTTGCGCTTGTCGAAGAAGGCACCGATTCCCTCGGCCGCCTCTTCGGTTTCCCAGCGGTCGGCCAATGCGGCGATGGTATGGTCCACGACCTGCGCGTCGATCCGNGGNCCCAGATCCCGCGCGAGCTGTTTCGCCGCNGCCACGGCCCCCGGCGCACAGGACAGATAGGGNACGACCTCGGCCTCGATCGCAGCGTCCAGCGCATCNGCCGGCACGGCACGGGCCAGCAACCCCAGATCNACCGCCTCTGCCGCGTCAAACAGACGGGCCGACATGAACACNCGCCGCGCGCGCCCCTCGCCCATACGGGCCAGCACATAGGGGCCGATGGTGGCCGGAATGATCCCCAGCCGNGTCTCGGTGAANCCCATCTTCAACGTATCAACCCCGATCGCCACNTCACAGACCGAGGCCATGCCGACACCGCCACCAAAGGCATTCCCCTGNACCCGNCCGATCAAGGGCTTGGGCAGCGTGTTCAGCGCGCCCAGCATCGTGGCCAGCTTGCCTGCCTCGGCCGAGCGTGTCGGCCCATCCATATCGCGCTGCGCCTGCATCCAACCCAGATCACCGCCCGCGCAAAAGCTTTTGCCCGCGCCGGTCAGCACCACGACCCGCACAGCGTCATCAGCGGCCAAGGCGGCGGCGGCCCCGGTCAGCTCCGCGATCATCTGCGCGGACATGGCGTTGTGCTTTTCCTCGCGCGCCAACGTCAACGTCGCGACCCCGCGCGCGTCGGTCTCCAGCTTCAGTGTCTCGTACATCATCCNGCCCTCATCCGCCGCGCCATCTCGGCGGCTTCCTCGATCACCGCCTGATCCAACCCGGTGTCATAGCCAAGCGCCATCAGATGCGCGTTGACCTTTTCCGTAGCAACATTGCCCGCAGCCCCCGGCGCATAGGGGCACCCCCCCAANCCGCCTACGGCGGCATCGAACACCCGCAGACCCATGGACAAGGATGCATCGATGTTGTCCATCGCCCGCCCGTTGGTGTCATGATAGTGCCCGGCCAATCGCCCCACGGGCACCACATCGCGCACCGCCAGCAACATGCGCGCAATCGTATCCGGCGTGCCCGCCCCGATGGTGTCGCCAAGCGAGACCTCATAGCAGCCCATAGAGAAAAGACGATCCGCCACTTCCGCCACCTTGGATGGCGCGACCGCCCCGTCATAGGGGCATTCCACCACGCAAGAGACATAGCCCCGCACCGGCATATCCACATGGCGTGCCTGCTCTAGGATCGGCGCGAAACGCTCGAACGCCTCCTCGATGCTGGCGTTGATATTCTTCTGACTGAACCCCTCGCTGGCCGAGGCGAACACCGCGATCTCTCCCGCTTTGGCCGCGACCGCATCCTCGTAGCCCCGCATATTCGGCGTCAGCGCGGCATAACGCACCCCCTCGACCCGAGCAATCCCGCCCAGAACCTCACCCGATCCGGCCATCTGCGGCACCCATTTGGGGCTGACAAAGCTCGCCACCTCGATCCGGGAAAACCCCGCACGGCTCAGCAGGTCGACCAGCGCGATCTTCTCCGACACCGGAATTTCGCGCGCCTCGTTTTGCAGCCCGTCCCGTGGACCGACCTCGAATATCTCGCAGACCCCTTTATCCATAACGCCCCCTCCCCTTCATTTTGCCAAATAAACTCACCTGCGTGACGGTAGCATCACTCGACCGGCCACGGGTCATAAAACGTCCGGTCAAACAACGGCACATCTTTGGGCAGCGACAGCTGGAACGCCTCGCGGTCGGTGATGCGCGCATACCAGGCCGCCACATTGGGGTGATTGTCGAGCTTGGCGAAATGCTGCGCCATATAGACCGCCTGCCCCACGTTCACATCCGCCGCCGTGAAACCGCTCATCAAAAGATAATCCTGTGACAGTATCCCGCCGCCCAAACGCGCCTCGATCGCGTCGTAACACTTCATCAAACGCGCGGCTTCCAGCTTCATCACGATGGGGCTGCGCATGGAATCATCGCGCAGCGCCACATGCTGCTGGGTCAGCGCGGCACAATGCTGCGATACCGTCTCGGCAAAGTGGATCCACACCAACCACGCCATGCGATCCGGCGCCCCCGGCATCCGCCCCAAACGATCAGGGCTGAACCGTTCGCAAAGGTATTCCGCGATGGCGCCTGTCTCGAACATGCGCTCCCCGTCGATCTCGAGCGAGGGCACACGCCCCGCCGGCGAAATTGCCAGATAGCCCGGATCACGCAGGGACTTGTCGAAGGCGTGGATCGACACCTCGAAGGGCACCTCCAGCTCGTGCAGCAACCAAAGGGTGCGCATGGAACGGGTCTGTTCGACGTGGTGCAGGGTAATCATGGTGCGGTCTCCTATGCCTCGGGCTCTAGCCGCACCAGTGCTACACCCGCCTCGACCTGATCACCAGCCTGTGCCAGAACCTCGGCGACAACGCCATCGCGCGCGGCAAGCAGGCTGTGCTCCATCTTCATGGCTTCCAGCACCGCAAGGCGGTCGCCCTTGGTCACCGTCTGGCCGACCTTGGCATCCACGACACGCACCAATCCGGGCATCGGGGCCTCGATCAGGTTGCCGTCGCCGTGACCACCCGCGGCACGGGCCAGCGGGTCGATAACATCAAACACCAGCCCATAGCCGTCAAATACCGTTGCGCGCCCCTCCGCGACGGATACTGCCGCCGCCTGTTGCCCGCCCAAGGACCAGCGCCCGCCGATGCGCTGCGCCACGACCTCTGTCCCGTCCACGGTCCAGATCTGGTGATCCGCCGAGACGACCTGCACCTGCAGCAGATGATCCTCTCCGCCCCAGGTCAATCCAACCGCGCGGCGCAGCGGCTGCCACAGCGTAAATCCCGCGCCCCCGGCCGGATCCAGCAACGACAGTGCCGCCATCCCGGCAAGCGCCGCATGGCGCGGCGCCACCTCGGGCGCTTGGGTCAAAGCATCAATGTCACGGGCGATCAGCCCGGTATCCACATCCCCCGCCGCAAACCCTTCATGCGCCGCCAAAGCGCCCAGAAACGCAAGGTTCGTGACCGTCCCCGCCACCTCGCAGCCGGTCAGCGCGGCGCGCAGGCGCGACAGGGCGATCTCGCGCGTGTCGCCATGCACGATTACCTTGGCAATCATCGGATCATAGAAAGGGCTGATCGTATCGCCGGCACGCACACCGCTGTCGGCGCGGCAAGCGGGCGTGAACTGCAAATGCGTCAAGGTGCCCGTGGCGGGCAAAAAGCCTTTGGGCACATCCTCCGCATAAAGCCGCGCCTCAAACGCATGCCCGCGGATCGACAATTCGTCCTGCCGCAGGGGCAGCCCCTCGCCTGCCGCCACACGCAACT